>JAUQPO010000062.1 GCA_030550335.1 Acidobacteriota bacterium | reverse complement strand
GCGGGGTGGCTTTGGCATGTTCAAAGACCGGCCGCAGGGTAACCCCACCTTCTACACCAACGGGAACCCGCCGGTTGCTTATACGCCGACGCTTTACTACGGGCATTTGGATACGTACGCGCAGAGCGGCGGTGCGGTGGGCCCGAGCAACCTGATCACGCTGCTTGGCAACAACAAGCACGCTACCGTGATGAACTACAGCTTCGGCATCCAGCACCAGGTTTGGAACACGACGATCGATGTGTCTTACGTGGGCAGCTTGTCCCGCCACCTGATTGCGCGGCGGAATCTGAATCGGATCCCGATGTTCGCTCGGTTCGATCCTGCCAATCAGGATCCCACCAATCCAGGCAAGCCATTGCCCGATAACTTCTTGCGGCCGTACCGCGGTTTCGGCGATATCAACCTGCAGGAGTTTGCGTACACCTCCAACTACAACTCGCTGCAGGTGGCCGTTAACCGCAGGTTCACGCGAGGGCTGCAGTTCGGCATCGCCTACACGTACTCGAAGACGCTCGGAATCATCTCGGACGACTACGGCAGCGTCAGCCCGTACTTCCCGCCCAGGAAGCGCAATTATGGGCCACTGGCGTGGGATCGTCCGAATGTCTTCGTGTTCAACTACATCTACGAGCTGCCCAAGCTCGGCCAGCGGCTGGGTTCCCGGGTAGCTAGCTGGATCTTCGATAACTGGCAGGTCAGCGGCCTGACTACGTTCATGACTGGGGCGCCCTTCACCCCGGGCTTCAGCACCACGGATGGCGCTGATATCACGGGGTCGACCGAAGGTGCCCGCATGGACATAGTGGGCAAGCCCGAGCTGCCCAAGAGCCAGCGTAGCTTCTACCGGTTCTTCGACACCTCCGTCTTCCGGCGGCCGGCAAAGGGCACGTTCGGCAACATGGGCCCGAACATCCTCTACGGCCCTGGCGTAAACAACTGGGACATCGCCGTCAGCAAGCGGATCCCGTTGGGGAGCGAGCAGCGGTACATTCAGTTCCGCTCCGAGTTCTTCAATGCGTGGAACCACACGCAGTTCTCCTCGCTGGACACCACCGCGCGTTTTGACCCGGCGGGCAACCAGGTTAATCCTAACTTCGGCGCCTTCACGGGCGCGCGAGATGCGCGGATTATCCAGTTCTCGCTGCGGTTGATGTTCTAGCTTCGCACGCCATCGGTTAGAACTCGGGGCAGCGCCGTCGAGGGCGCTGCCCCCATTGTTTTGTGGGTCCCTATTCAGCGAGAACTTGGGAAGCCGGGGCAGCAGGCTGCTGGGGGTCGGGTTTGCCGGGTGGTTCTGGCTCGGCTTTGGCGGAGGCGGGCCTTCGGCAATCAGCGCTGGAGGGTTGGCTGAGTAACGGCTCAGAAAGCAGACTCCTGTGGTTGAGTCCCATGATCGGAGCGTACTGCCCTCCGGCTCCCAGCAACCGTAACTCCCAGGCCCAATGACCGGAGAACAGCGGCGTGCCGCAGCTTCTAGCCTGCTGGGCTCGCAGCTTAAAATGTCTTCATCACGGGGAGGGCGAATGAGAGAAGAGGAGCGGCTCAGAGGCTTGTGCCGTTCGCCTCAGTTGTTGTTCGAGGTATTGGTGCTGGGGCGGTACCGGTTCGTTTACGACCGCATACCGATGTTGGCGGAGAAGATGAGCTGGTCCAAGCGGGTCAACTTGATCTGCAGTGGGCTGAACCTGGTCTGGAGGAGACCAAAACCCTGGGGTATGCCGCTACACTTGCAGTTCGAGTTCACCAGCTACTGCAACCTTCGGTGTCCTGGCTGTCCTACTGGTCTGGAGGAACTGGGGCGATCGGCCACGGCTATGTCCCCGGAGCTTTTCGAGCGCGTCTACGACGAGACGGCTCCCTATCTGTTGACGGCCTCCCTGTGGGTGTGGGGTGAGTCATTGCTTCACCCGCAGCTCAAGCGAATGCTCGAGATCGCCGCGCGGTACCCGGTGATCACCTTGCTTTCGACTAATGGGATGCCTTTGCAGTGGGCGCGGGTGCGCGAGGCTCTTCTCGAATATCCGCCGTCGATTTTGATCGTGGCGATTGACGGGCTGACTGACGAGACGAATTCGCGCTATCGTGTAGGGGCTCGCTTGGCCCCCATCCTGGAAGGGGTGCGCGAACTCGCTGAGGCCAAGCGGAAGCTGGGGCAAAACAAGCCGGAGCTTTTGATGCGCTTCATCGCGATGAGACACAACGTGCATCAGTTGGGTGAACTGGAGACCTTCGCCCGACAGTACGGGTTCGAGTCGGTCAGTATTCGTGGGTTCACTTTGAAAGACTTGAGTCAACGAGAGCAGAACCACGAGCTGGTGCCGGTGCAACCCGAACTGGCGCACAAAATCTTTGACGCAGAGCGTCAGGCCAAAGGGTTCGTCTGCCAGATGCCTTTCTGGTTCCCCTCGATTCTAGCCGACGGAACTGTGGTGGCCTGCGAGCAGGATCACATGGGAAGTTACCCGTTGGGCAAGGTGGGGGTCGACGGGACGTTCCGGGACATTTGGTACAGCCCACGGGCAGCTCAGGTGAGGCGGCTGATTCGGGACTCCCGCCATTGCGTGTCCTTCTGCCAGCATTGTCCTTATGAAACTTCCTCGACGTCGGACTGCAGCTTGCTATACTGGCCGGTTTCGGCGCCCCGTGCAAACATAGCGGTGGAGGCCGGCTAACCGGGCTATCCCTAATCGAGGGGGTCGTGGTTCGACTAGGCGTGGTCGGCTGTGGGCGCGTGTTCTGGAAGCATCACGCGCCGGCATTGCGTCGGGTCAAGCGGTTCCAATTGGTCGGGCTTTATGACGTGGATGCCAGCCGCTGCGAACAAGCGGCTCAGCAGTTTGCTGAAGCGAAGGCTTGCCGAAGTCTGGAAGAGCTGTTGGAGAATCCGGCCGTCGACGCGATTGCAGTTCTCACCCCACCAGTGGCCCACGCCGACGCGGCGTTGGCAGCTTTGGAGGCCCGAAAACATGTCCTCATCGAGAAGCCTTTAGCAACTTCAGTGGAGGCTTGTGACCGGCTGATCGCGACTCGGGATCGTTGTGGGCGCGTGGCACTGGTTTGCCACAACTTGAGGTGGCACCCGTTAGTACGGCGGGCGAAGTTATACGTTCAGGTAGGCCAGTTGGGAGAGTACTTCCTGCTCCATTCGATTGCCACCCATCGGACCTCGCGCGACGAGCTACCGGTTTGGCGGCAGGACGAGCCGTTCGGTGCTGGGATCTTGTTGAACGAGGCGGTGCACCATTTCGATCTATGGAGGTACCTGACCGGAGCCGAGGTCGCTCAAGCTGTTGCCATGGTCGGTGGACGCCTGGATCCCAAGACCGAGGCTGCAGTGGTAGTGGCGCGGCTGACTACCGGCTTGGCTGCCACAGGGATCTTCGGTTTCGGAACGAGGCCGGCCAACGAGCTTGAACTTTGGGGCACAGCTGGCAGCCTACGCTTGTGTTTATATCGCTACGACGGCTGGGTTCGGCTACCACGGGGTTCATACCCTGGTGACTTACGCGCGCGCTGGCAGGAGTTCTGGCGCTGGCTCAGGGAGCTTCCGACACTGAGTGCGGCCTGGCGCGCCGGCGGTCTGTTCCAGCAGAGTTTCGTAGGCATTTGGCAGCATTTCGCCGACTGCATCGAATCCGGTGTGAAACCGGAGGCACCACTTGAGGATGGCCGAGCGGCGGTGGCCGTGGCGCGCCAGCTGTTGGATTCATTGGGTCGGGAAGGGGTTGGGAACAGCAGTTGGTCGAGAGCTGACCTGCTATGAGCGAGCCGGCGCCATTGTTCAGCGTCATCATTCCCTCAAAAGATCGACCGGTTGCCATACGGCGCTGCGTAGAAAGCCTGGTTCAACTGGTTTCTTGCGCACCGCCGTTCGAGGTGATCGTGGTTGATGATGGGAGTCGTGTGCCCTGTGCCTCGGTCCTCCAAGGGCTTAGTCCTCCTTTTTCACTCCAGATCATCCGGCTCGGCCACCGAGGAGTAGCGGCTGCGCGGAACGCCGGGGTCGCTCGCGCACGGGGCCGGTGGTTGGCGTTTGTGGACGACGATTGTGTTCCCGAGCCCGGCTGGCTGAGCGCGTTCTTTCGGGAGCTGTCGCGAGCCCCAAACTGCCTCGCCGGCGGCAAGGTGATCAACGGCCTCCGAGGGAATCTGTATTCGGAGGCTAGCCAGTTGCTCGTCGCTTATCTATACCACGCATGGAATGGCCAGCCATATCAGGCACGGTTTTTCGTGGGTTGCAACATGGCGTGCCCCCGTGAGACTTTCCTAAAACTTGGTGGCTTCGACGAGAGCTTTCTGATCGGGGGCGAGGACCGAGAGCTGTGCCGGCGCTGGCGACGTGTGGGCCACCCGTTGTGCTACGTGGACGACGCAGTGGTGCGACACTACCATGAGCTGAACCTTACCAGCTTCATCGGCCAGCACTTTCGATACGGACGGGGTGCCTGGGATTACCGGCGAGTTTGCCGGCGTGACGGTGACTACGTTCCCTTGGAGTCGCTTGGCTGGTATTTTGGGCTTCTCACATGGCCGTTCCGGCGACCGGAGTTGAGCCGGCAAGAGAGTTTCTTAATCAGCTTGCTTTTGGGGGTGGCTCAGCTAGCCAATGCCGTGGGATTTCTAAGTGAAGTCGTTCGGCGGGCGATCCGGTAGTTCTTCCGCGCGAGTCGGGAACTGACTGGGTCGACGTCTAAGGAGGTCAGGCAGTTTTTCGTAGCCTGGTCTCCGGCGGTGGCAGCCATCTGCTTGTTTGAAAAGCTCTCTCGCACAGCGAGGCGCAATCAAAAATGGGAAAGCCCTTCCACCTGCGGGGTTCAGAAGGCGATGACGGCTTTCGAGGGTCGGCTTTCGTTGGTCTCTCAGGCTAGGAGTCCGAGTTTCCAGCTGGGGGCGGCTACGAAGGGCGTGCGGCTTCAACCCTGGACTTCGCGGAAGTGCTCTTGAAAAAGGGTAATCGCCGCGATGCCTGCGGCTCCTACCCGCACACACTCGACGGCATTTTCCTCCGTGATTCCACCGAGTGCGTAAACCGGGATGTCGACTGCAAGGCACGCTTGGCGAAGCTCTTCCAAACCCCGGGGCGCGAGCGCGGAGCTTTTTGAACGAGGAGCGAAGACCGGACCGAAAACGACAAAGTCTGCTCCTTCCTCAGCTGCGCGGATGACTTCGTCCCGGCTGTGGCAGGAAACGCCAATGAGGAATCCCTTGGGGACGATGGACCGCAAGCGATTGACCGGAGGGCTATCAGCGGGTAAGTGCACCCCGTGGGCGCCGACTGCCAAAGCCACGTCCAGGCGCTCATTGACGAGGATCTGAGTTCCGCGGGGATTAGGTAGTGCGAGAATCTTGCGCACGAGTTCGAACAAGCTCCGGCCGGAAAGGTCCTTTTCGCGAACCTGGATCATGTCCACGCCGGCTTGGAGTTGGCGGTAGATGTTCTGGATTAAAGCGCTTTCCCCTCCCAGCTGGTGGCGATCCGTGATGTAGTACCTGCGCATTGGGGTACCTCGAGAGTCGTCCGTGACCCGGTGGCTCAGGGCTGATGATCTTCCGAGGGGCCACTCGCGTGGCCTTGCGGCCCGTCGCCTATGGCTTCAACCTGGTAGTAGGCTTCCCCGGCGCAAGCCCGGCAAACAGGGCCGTCCTGCACCCACACTTCTCTCCGGAAGCTGATAGGCTCCCCACAGCGCGCGCAAATGACCTTGGCGCCGCGATAGCCAGGTAGATCTTCCGCCGGTAGCTGCACTCTTACCCATTGGACTTGAAAAAGCTCCTGGTTAGGCAGGTGACGGTAGGCCAGGGATTGTTGCTGGCGCGGATCGCAGATGTCCGGGTAGAGCTCTCGAGCTCGATCCTTGGCCGACTCCAGAGCGAGGAGTCGCACGGCGCGCCCGGTTTGCAAATCCCAGAAGGTGGCGGCTGGCTTTCCGAAGTCGCGGAATTTCAGCGCTCGCTTGCCCAAGCGGCACCCTGTGACGAGCATGATCGCGTCGCTCAGGCAGCGGTCGATCTCGACGAACGTGATCAGGCGCTTCCGATCCTTGCCGTGTGGGGCCTCTATCCCGAGCAGCTCCAAAGCATATAGAGCCATGCGGACGCCCAAGATTTGGCCCGGACACAAATGGCCGTGCACTTGCTCTGCCCACTCTAGGTACTGGTCCAGGCGATTCATTGCGTTTTCACTGCAGCTGTCTGGAGGCAAGTACGGCTAGCTCGTTTGCCCTCCCCTTTTTTGAGCATAGCGCTGAGGAGCCGTCCGATAGGGCCTCCAGCCAATGCCGTGGTGTCGTCGACGCGCTGGGGCACCCGACAGAAAGAGCTGCTTGCGTCCAGATGCCAGCACCACTATCGGATCTCGACGTGTTAGAATTCCCGGCATATAAGTTTGAGCAAGGCCCACTCGGGAGAGCTGGACCTGTGAGAGCGGCGCGAGTAGGGTTGGTTCGATCGGAAAGCGAGATTGGCGGCATGCCAGGCCGGTGGGACTTGCCGGCAATGCTGGAAGGCCTCGCCTGGTTGGCCACCCGATGGTTCCAAGCTAGGAGCGCTGCATTCCTGATCGAACGCCCAGGTGCCTGGCGCGGGCGGATCTTCGGATATCCGGGAGCTCTCTCTGTCGATTGGTTAGAGCGGCTTGCGGGCGTTTCCAAATCCGTTGACGTTTGTGGGTTCATCCAAAGCGGCAGCTCAGTACGCCCTTTGGTCAGTCGAAACCTCCTCAGTCGGGGAGCGCTGGTTGGATTTGCCCACGCGGTCCGCGACGAAAAGGGTGAGCTGTTGGCTTGGCTATGTGTTCTGCTGGCTTCCGGCAGACGGATCACGCCAGCCGAATGGAAGGCGGCGCGTGGTTTAGCCGAGCTGGCACGCAGGCTGCTCAGCGTGGCGACCGATCGGGCTCATCCGTTCGATCCGGCCTGGGTCCAGACGGGCTTGGAGTTACTGGCCTCGGATTTTTTAGACCTGCTGGATGTGCCGGTCCTGGTCCAGGACTTGGGTGGACGGATCATCGGTGTCAATCGCGCAGCCGCAGCTTTGGTGGGCATGTCGCGCAGCGAGATCGCCGGCCATCCTATCGAATGCTTTGTCGCTGCGGAAGACAGCGAACGATTGCGACAGGCGATGCTCGACGTTGTTGGGAGTGGCCAGGTTGGTCCTGTGGAACTGGGTTTCAGCAGTGGGCCAGGTCGGTGTGTACCGGTACGACTGGTCGCTCGACTGGCCTTCCGTCATGGTGCGCCTGCAGCCGTGGTCTGGGTGGCTGTGCATCAAATGGAGCCGGAAACAAGCAAGTCCGCATTCGCTGGTCTAGGAGTGCAGGCAACTCATGTCTCCCAGCCCCGGGACAGTGGCCATTCCGAGCAGAGGACGGCTGTCTGGCTAGAGAAACTGGTAGAGCTCGGCCGGCGCTCGTACCTACATCTGGCCGATGCAGCGGTCGATCGCTTGCGCCTCGTCTGTGAGCAGTTGGGCTTTCCTGAAGGCGTTTTCTTGACGCTGGAATCTGACGATTCGGTTAAGTTGCGTATTTGCTGGCCCGCAGGAAGTTTCGAATCCCGAGCCTATCCGCTATTCGAAACCCGGTTGATTAGCCCGCAGGACCATTCACCGAGACCCACTACGGCTCGATCAGAGTTACCCGTGCCGTTCTTCCTTTCAGGCTCGCAGAGGCCGATCGTTTCCCTGCCCGTCCGGCTGGGAAAAGAAGTGCGGGGTTACTTGGTCTTCCGCAGGGCGGCCGGCGAGGAGTCGCTACACCCGGATCAGACCAGTTTTCTAGAAGCCGTAGCTTTGGATCTGGGGCGTGTTTGGGGCCAGTTCGAACTTGAGCGAGAACGGCGTCGGCACCAGCGTGTCCTGCGCATTTTAGCCTTGCGAGATCCTTGGACGCAATTACCCAACGCTTTGGCGCTGCGGCGGCATTTAGAAGTAGCCTGCCTGCATGCCAATCGATCTTCCCGCAAGGTTGTGCTGGCTTTGCTGGATCTGGATCGGTTCAAGCATTTCAACGACAGCTTTGGCCACGCAGCGGGTGATCGCTTACTCCAACGTCTGGCAGACCGGTTGCGAGACAGCGCACAGGGCGCGTGGGTAGCACGTGTGAGCGGGGACCGCTTTGCAATCGTGCGGGTGTGTAGAGAGGGGCGGACAGAAGTGGAGAGCTGGGTAAGGAGTTTGGCCCAGGCGGTGCGGCAGCCCTTCCAGTTAAACGGCCACGAGGTCTACATCACTGCTAGCTGGGGAGTCAGCGTTTTCCCTGACGACGCCCTGGACCATGTGGTCTTGCTCCAACATGCTGAGGCTGCTCTAGAGGTCGCTAAGACGCGGGGCCGCGATGAAGTGGTCGTTTACAGTGACTTAAGCTTTGGGCACCGGCGCGCGGGCTCGCGACTGGAGCCAGCGCTGCACCACGCGCTCGCGGCCAACGAGCTGGAATTGCGGTTTCAGCCAGAATACAGCCGGGATGGTTCCGTAGCGTGCCTGGAAGTCCTGCTCAGTTGGAATCGACCGAAGCTGGGTCGGTATGCGGCCGAGCGATTCATCGGGGTAGCCGAGCGAAGTGGGCTGATCATACCGATTGGCGAGTGGGTATTGGCGGAAGCTTGCCGAATGGCACGCCACTGGAAAGAGCTCGTGGGACGGACTGTTCGAGTCGCGGTGAATGTTTCTGCGCTCCAGTTGAGCCGGTCTGACTTCGTCGACGTGGTGGCCGAGACGTTGAAAGCGGTGCAGCTCGACCCAGAATCCTTGGAACTGGAGATCACTGAGAGCGCGTTCGTGGAACAAGGCGGGGAGGCGATCTGGGTCCTCAGCCGGTTGCGGAATCTGGGCATATCGATCGCCTTGGACGATTTTGGGAAGGGGTACTCGTCGCTAGGCTACCTCCGCTACCTCCCGATCGACGTAGTGAAGCTAGATCGTAGTTTTTTGCCGAGGGGGACGGGGATCAGACGAGCTTTGCCTGTGGTGCGGTCGGTCATCTCGATGGCCCATCGCCTGGGGCTGAGCGTCGTGGGAGAGGGGATCGAAACGGAGCAGCATTTGGCTTTGTTGCTGCGCGCTAAATGTGACCGCTTTCAAGGCTATTACCTGGCGCGGCCCGTAGGAGCCGATAAAGTCCCTGAGCTTCTCCGTTCGCCCCTACGCCTCGCAACTATACCGAAAGCGGGCACTGGCGAACACCAGCGTTAGCCAGCCTTACGACCGAAGCTGGTGGCGCGGGAAAGAAAGCCGGTTGTCATCGTGCCCCCCTTGCGCTTCACGCGCTAACCTACCCCAATCCCAATGTCGCGCTCCCACGAAGCCTGTATCCGCTCACTCGACAGGGATCTCCTCGCCAAGGGACCGCGGCCATTCGATCTCCAATAGGCCCGGTCGCACCAATCGTACCTTGATCTGCTCTTTTTTGATCTCAGGATCAATGTGGATGCGTAAGATGTGTGAGCTCTCCGTCCGCGTGTAACGGAGCGGGAAGCTTCGCGCACCGAAACTGAAAGGGCCAAACCGGAAGGCAAACTCCTCCCATCCTTCGAACATCGCTGACCCTCCACTTGCTAATGTTTGGCAGGCCGGCAGCTGGGGTCAACATCCGCGTAGCCTGTGTTCACCGCACTAAGTATGGGTACACGACGAACTCGAGCAGCAGAAACGTCACAAGCGAGCTGGTAAAGAGCTCCAGGAAAAACCATCTGAATGCAGTCGACCTCTGGCGCAGGGCCAGGAATACGCAGAAGGCTCCTGCGGGGATCACTCCGGCCAGCCACTCGATGGGCCTGAGGGTTTCGAACGACCAGCTCACAAGCCTGAGGAACAGATAGAACGTCCCTACTACTCCGCAGACGATCCCACTGGCCTGCGCCAGGCGGCGATGGAATACGCTCCGTAATGGATCTAGTGGCGGAAGCTGTGACACGTTAGTCCCTTGGCCCGTTCATGATAAGTCATCCCTAGCGCTGAGCCGGTCCTTAGGGGGCGCAGTTTTGGGGCTGTCTGATTGCGCTCCCGCAGCCGGCGGTACCGAGGCAGTGACCGGAGATCGAAGCGTCCCCTTGGAAGGTGGGCTTTGCACATCGGGCGCTGGGGACCTCGGTCTCAGCAACAGGTCCAGGAACGCGTGAACAGCCCCTGACAATGGCCTGCCTTTGCGGTAGATCACTCCCACCGGACGGTAGATTTCTGGGTACAAAGGAACTGCACAAATCCGTCCCTGACGCACGTCTTCCCGAACAGCCGGTTCGGGCAAGATGCTGATGCCTGTACCCAACTCCACCGCTTCTTTGATGGCCACGACGTTATCAAAGTGCAGGATCAATTTGGGCTGGACCCCATGTTTGCGGAAGTATCGAGCCAGGCTCCGGCTAATGGGTAGATCTTGGTCGAATCCGACGAGCTCCTCATCTTGAAGGTCCTGGGGTGTAACGCTGGTTTGCTGGGCCAGAGGGTGATCCGGGCGCACGACTACCACCATGCGTTCGTCGCGCCAGTGGATGGCACGGATTTCCCGCGAGCTGGATGGATAGCTGATCAAGCCTATGTCGACTTGATCGTCTAGCACAGCTTCGTAGACCTTTTCCGGGCGCAGGTACTCGACCACCAGGTCTGCCTCGGGGTAGCGACTGCGGAACTCGCGCTCCAGGTCGTTGAGCTCGGAGATGCCGATGGAGTAGATACTGGCGACCCGGACGGTAGTTTGGATTCGCTGGCGCAGCTGGTCGAGTGCAGCTTCCAGCTCTTCTTTCCGGCGGAGTACTTCGCGACAGAAGTTGTAATATAAGCGGCCTGCTTCAGTGAGCCTGGGGGGACGGCACTTGCGGTCGAGCAGGGGCAAACCGAAGGACTTTTCGAGTTGCTGAAGGTGCTGGCTGGCAGCGGATTGGGTAATTCCGTTGAGCTGGGCACCGCGCGTGACGCTGCGCTCGCGGACGATGTCGACGAAGAGCTTCAGATGGTCGAAGTCCATCCGTAGGTTAGTGTACCACAGGAGCCGGGAAAGATAAGCTGTGCTAATGTTATCGCCCAAGCACATTCTGCTTGACTAATTCTCGGCCTGTTGCTAGGCTACTAGTAGGTCTTCCGCTATCCCTTAGCTAGACCAGAGCCAACAGCAAAAGGGAGGTAACAGGTCCCGATGCAACGCTCAACCCACCCGTTCCTGCCCCCTCGCGAAGGGCTCTACGATCCCGCTTATGAACGTGACGCCTGCGGTATCGGTTTCGTCGCCAGTCTGCGTCGCGAAGCGACTCACGAGGTCGTCGAGCGAGCCCTTCAGGTGCTGGTGAATCTGTTGCATCGGGGGGCTGCCGGATGCGATCCGGAGACCGGTGACGGGGCAGGCATATTGATCCAGATCCCCCACGCCTTCTTCGCCGAGGAGGCCGACCGGTTGGGTTGGGAGTTGCCCCAGCCCGGCCAGTACGGCGTCGGGATGGTATTCCTGCCCACCCAGTCGACTGCCCGCTCAATCTGCAAGCAGATGCTCGGGCACATCATCGACGAAGAAGGACTGCACGTGCTAGGTTGGCGGGTCGTCCCTGTGAATCCGGAGGTTCTTGGCCGGCTAGCCCGGACGAATCGGCCTCATATCGAGCAAATCTTCGTGGCTCCTAAGCAACCCATGGACCAGGATGCTTTGGAGCGCCGCTTGTACGTCGTGCTGAAGCGAGCTGAGCACGAGATTTCGGCGGCCGGGTTCGAGGGACACGAGGCTTTCTACATCCCCTCCCTTTCCAGCCGGACGATCGTCTACAAAGGCCTTTTGCACGCTCACCAAATCAAGCGCTTCTATTTGGACCTGGCCGATTCTCGGGTGACGAGCAAGCTGGCCATGGTCCACCAACGGTTCTCGACCAACACTTTCCCCACCTGGCCATTGGCCCATCCCTTCCGCATCCTCTGTCACAACGGTGAGATCAACACACTGCGGGGCAACATCAATTGGATGCGGGCACGCGAGGCACTGCTGCAGTCTCCGCTGTTCGGGGAGGATTTGAAAAAGATCCTGCCTGTCATCCGAGAGGGTCTCAGCGACTCGGCCACGCTGGACAGTGTGGTGCACCTGCTTTACCTGGCTGGCCGCAGCTTGCCCCACGTGATGGCGATGGTCATCCCGGAGGCTTGGGAACAGGCGCCGTGGATGAGCGAAACCAAGCGGGCCTTTTATGAGTACCACGCCGCCCTCATGGAGCCTTGGGATGGCCCGGCGGCGATTGCGTTTACGGATGGCCGGCTCATCGGAGCCACGTTGGACCGTAATGGGTTGCGCCCGGCACGCTACTTAGTGACCGAGGACGGTTACGTCGTGGTGGGATCGGAAACGGGTGTGTTTGACGTGGAGCCGGAGAACATTCGGTACAGGGGGCGACTACAGCCCGGGCGGATGCTGCTGGTGGACGTGGAAGCCGGCAGGATCGTACCGGACGAAGAAATCAAGGAAGAGCTGGCACGCCGACGCCCGTACCGGCAGTGGATTGAGCGCCACCAGGTCCGCATGGAACAGTTACCAGCACCGCGTCAGTTGCAGCAGGTCGAGCCAGGGCGACTTCGCTGCCTCCAGCTGGTGTTCGGCTACACCGAGGAAGAGTGCTCCCGCATTCTGAACCCGATGGCGACCCAAGCGGAAGATCCAGTGGGATCGATGGGCTACGATACGCCCCTGGCGTGCCTGTCGGACCAACCTCAGTTGTTGTTCAATTACTTCCGGCAACTGTTCGCTCAGGTGACCAACCCTGCCATTGATCCAATTCGGGAGGAGTTGGTCATGAGCCTGACGAACTTCGTTGGGGCGGCTAAGAACCTACTCGACGAGACGCCGGAGCATTGCCACCTGCTCAAGTTACCCCATCCGATCCTGACCGACTGGGATTTGGAACGGATCCGCGCGATTTCTCACGGGGATCTGCGGGCTATTACCTTGACGACCTTGTTTCCGGCAAAGGGCGGGGCGGCTGCGCTGGAAGCGGCCTTGGAAGAATTGTGCCGACGTGCGGAGTCGGCGGTCGAATCCGGCTACACGATCCTGATTCTCTCCGATCGCGGAGTGGATAGCCGCAATGCGCCCATTCCCAGCCTGCTGGCGGTGTCCGCGGTCCACCACCATTTGATTCGCGCCGGATTGCGGATGCACACGGGTTTGGTGGTCGAGTCCGGTGAGCCGCGGGAAGTTCACCATTTTTGCCTGCTCATAGGTTACGGCGC
>JAUQPO010000061.1 GCA_030550335.1 Acidobacteriota bacterium | reverse complement strand
GACGTTGGCCCAGCGCGGTTCCTCCATCTGCAGCCAAGCACGGTAGGCGGCCAACCGCCACTCCAGAAGCCAGTCCGGCTCGTGCTTCTTAGCCGAAATCATTCGGATGATGTCTTCATTCAAGCCTGGTGGGGTCGACTCCTCTTCGATCGGAGTGACGAAGCCGAACTGGTAATCCTGGCTCAGCAGGCTTTCGAGCTGTGTGATCGTTGCCATCGCGTGCCTCCTTGCTGGCTTGGATCGTGCCGCGCGCCGTGGGCTGCATGAGCGGGCCAGGGCGCGATCTAGCTTCAGGATAGAGAATCTGTACTAGAGTGTCAAGTATCCAGGGTCCAACTTCGCGCTACCCTGATTGCGTGGGCGGTGCCCGTGGCCAGCGGGTCAGCGACTAGTTTGATGATGTTAATCATCTCGCTACCAATATAGACGCTCTCTACCACCACCGGGATGCCCAATTCACGCCCAATCGTCGGTACAATCTTGCCCCTGCTGTGGGCGTTCTGGCTCACAGCTTGCTGGCAGCGCTCGGATAGCCCCAGCGAGACTGCCTATGCGGGCGCAGCTCAACTGCGGGTGTTCCAAGCGTTGGATCCCTCGTCCCCCGTATTGGCCGAGCTCGAGTTCGGCCACCGGGTGGTCGTACTGCGGCGCCATCGCTATTTCGCTTACGTCCGCACTGAGGGTGGCGTGGAAGGCTGGGTGGAAGCCACCAGGCTGCTGGATCCCCAACAGATGGCCGCGTTTCACCGCTTCAGCCGTCAGGTGGCTCAGCTAAGCTCCCAGGGTAAGGCCACCACATGGGGCCCAGCCAACGTGCACACCGCTCCCTGCCGCAACGCTCCTACGGTTTACCGACTCCGGGAAGGCCTTCTAGTCGACGTGGTCGGCAGCCAAGTTGTGCCCCGAACCGCCTGCTCATCGCCACCGGGTCTTCTCACTTCCTGGTCCTCGCTGAACTCCTATACCCCGCCAGACGCTGGCTCCATCGAAACTCCGGCCGACGAATGGCGGCTCGTTCGCTTACCCAGTGGCCTAGCCGGCTGGGTGTTGAGCTCTTTCCTTACCATGGCCCTTCCGGAAGAAGTAGCCCGCTGGGCCGAGGGCCAGCGTGTGACCGCGTACTTCACGCTGGGCCGGATCATCGATCGTGGCCAGACCCACCATGCATGGCTGTGGGCAACGCTCTCAGGTAAGCTCAAGCCGTACCAGTTTGATCGAATCCAAGTCTGGAGCTGGAACCCCCGGCGCCAACGCTACGAGCCGCTGTATCGAGAAAGCAATCTGCGCGGCTATTACCCGATCACGGTCAGCCTTAGTGAACCAGCAGTGCGGGCTTGGTTTTCGATTGTGCTCTACGCAGGGAACGGGCAATTCGTGCAGCGGCGGTATCAGGTCGAGGGCCGGCAGGTCCAGAAAGTGGACGAAGCCCCGTGGAAGCCACCCACCGAGCCTCTCCCTGATCTCGAAGCCCGACGCGAGGCAACCCCGCTTCCTTGGTGGCGCCGGTGGCTGGGAGGCAATCGCTAGCGGCCCGAACGAACCATCTGGCGGGTTCTAGGCGTCTCGGCGGCTAGAGCCGGCGGTTCCCAGCTGAGCAAAGCTCCCGCTGTGTCGATCTCCTCCCACAGGTCCGCCAAGCGCACTAATTCCTCGCCGCTAGCTGCCGCGGTAGCGAAAGCCAGTGGCACGACTGCGAGAGAACCGCGGACTTGCTCGATCCAGGCCGTTCCTGGAAGCGGTTGATGGCAATAAGGGTTGACCTCCAATGCCTTGCCCCATCCCTCCAAGTGACTGCACAACCCCGTAGCGAAAGGCGTCTCCGAGGAAGTGCGTTTGCCGTTGCGAGCTTCCCGAATAGTAAGTCGACACACACGCCTGCGTGCACGCCGCAATTCCCAGGAGGGCTCGGATGCGGTGACGTAAAATCCCTGGTTCCGGATATGCTGCATCAAACGGTCCGCCACTGCATGCCAACTCCAGCCGGCCGGCATTTCCAGAACCAGCCAGGCCACCGCGCGTGATCTGTCGGATGCCTCGGTCCCAGCGTAATCCAGGCGCACGATTTCCAACCACGGAAGATCGTTGAGCCTCCCGGCCGGTTCCCGCTGCGCACTGAAACGACTCGCCGTGGAACGCCGGGTCGTGCCGGGCGCTGCCGGCAGATCTTCCAAGCCCCTGATGCGTAGCTGCCCGGACTCATCCCGCAACGTGGCCAGTAAGTGGACAAGTAGCGTGGCCGGGCCGGGAGCCGAACTCTTCGTTTGCCCTAGGTCGCTTCTCTCCACGTCCCCGTAAATCGCTAGTTCTACGCTCAGGTAGGTCGGCACCCCAAAACAAACGCTCCACAGCGGGGGCCTGGGTTGAGAGCCCACAAGAAGGATCCAGGCATCCACGTTGGCGAGCGCCGGATTTTGCCGGAGCACGCGCTGCAATTGATTGGATCCACGGTAGCCCTCTCCCTCGACCAGGATGCGCAGGTTGTAGCGAGGGCGCCAGCCGCTGGTCCGAAGCGCCTCCCAGGCCACGCTCAGCGCGACGAACGGCAACCGTTGCTGCAACGCCCGCCCTTGTACCAACCATTCGGGATCGGAGGGCCAACCGGGACTCGGCAGCGGGATCGGGCGCCCACCCAGCTCCCGAGGTCCGCTGAGCAAGACTGGTCGTGTAAACTCCGCGAGGGGTGAGTCTCGTCGGCCTTCCACCGGCGGGTCGTAACAGTTATAGAGGACCACCCAGGGCAGTCCGGGCCGCTCAAAATGTTCCGCAATCACTACCGGCGGGGCATCGCTCAGGCTCCAGAGTGTGGTCTTGAATCCTGCGCGCTTGAACAGATCGGCCACGGCTTCTGCATTCCGCCGCAGCTCGCTTGCATCTGAACCGCCAGGAGGCAACCGTAGCAGCTCAAAAAGCTGATCGAGCACGTACCGCTCGTGTCGTTCCCGCCATTCTCGTAGCGCCAGTTGCCCGGCAGACTGAGCCAGCGCGGCACCGGCGCATATGACCCCGCAGACCAGCAGCCGCCGCATAAATCGTCGTCAGAGCTCCCGGCGATTCTCGAGAGATTTTGAAACCGTGACCTCGTCGGCGAATTCCAACTCGCTACCTACCGGGATCCCCAGTGCGATGCGTGTCACACGCAATCCTAACGGCTTTAACAAACGAGCCAGATAAGCTGCAGTGGCTTCTCCTTCCACCGTCGGGTTCGTTGCCAGGATAACCTCCCGCACTTCGCCGCTCTCCAACCGCTCGAGCAGGTTCTTGATCCTCAATTGTTCGGGCCCGATTCCTCGCAGGGGTGACAGTGCTCCGTGAAGCACGTGGTAGAGGCCACGATACGCCCGAGTCGTTTCAATGGGCGGAATGTTGTGAGGCTCCTCGACCACGCAAATCAGGCTCCGATCCCGGCTTGGGTCTTGGCAATACGGACACAACTCCGTGTCCGCCACGTTGTTACAGACCCGGCACAGTTGCAGCTTGTCCTTGACATCGAGCAGTGCCTGGGCTAGCCGCTCCACGTCCGCCCGACTCATCCGCATCACGTGGAACGCCAACCGCTGGGCTGACTTCTGCCCGATGCCGGGCAGCCGTTTGAATTCCTGGATCAGTCGCGCTAGCGGTTCTGCAAAGTCCGGCATGGAATTCCCCGGTTTTCAAAACAACCCAGGGGGCAACCCCAAACCACCGAGCAGTCCGCCAAGTTTGGTTCGAGCTTCCTCGTCCACTTTTTTCGAAGCCTCGTTGAATGCCGCCATGACCAGGTCCTGAAGCATCTCCACGTCACCGGCCACTTCCGGATCGATGGTCACCGCGAGCACGCGTTTCAGCCCGTCCATTTTCACCGTGACCATTCCCCCTCCGGCCGAAGCCTCCACACGAATGGCTGCAATTTCTTCCTGCAGGCGCTCTTGCATCTGCTGCGCCTGCTTCAGCATCTGCTGCATATTGCCGGGAAATCGCATGGTTGGTCCCTGTTGTTATCCTCGCGCGCTCGCAGCGGTGCTTGCACCAGTTAGCATACCTGGGCCCCTCACGACTTCAAGTTCCTGACTGCCCGCACCTGGCTTCCAGGAAATAGCTCCCGGAAGCGGCGTACCGCGGGGTGCGAGAGCGCACGCTCGGCCAGGGCCTGCTCGTCGGGCAGTTGGGCCGCCGGTTCTGAAGCCTCCGTCTGGCTAGCCTCCAGGACCACACGCACTTGACGCCCCAACAGCTGGACAAGCAGGTTCGCCAATTGCTTGGATTTCAGACTCAAATGGAATTCCTTCGGCGCCCGGATTCGAACTACACCCGGCTCGACCAGCAACTCAGCATGCTCAACAGCATCGGCCAAAATGTGGTCGTTGTTCTCTGCTAGGCGACGGTACAAGGTTTGTTTCAAGTCGGTCGTTGCCGAGGTCGCGCTTTCTGGATGGGCGGTCGCAGGTCCGTTGGGATCCCCACGCGTAGAGCCCCCAGCCACCTTCTGGTCCGCCCCCGCCTCGCGCGTGTAAGGCAGTTCCCCTCCCGCGGGATTTTTGGCCCGCAGCTCGGCCAGCGCCTCTTCGATGGCGATCAACCGACCCGCTTCAATCATCCGCAATAAGCCCACTTCCAAGTTCAGCCGCGGTTGCAATGCATACTGCATCTGCCGGAACAGATCCAGCGTGATGTTGAGGTAGCGGGTCAGGTCTTCTTCGCTGAACTGCGCGGCAAGCCGCGCCATACGTTCTTGATCTTGCGAAGACGCGGCTACGAGACGCGTGCCTACACCCGCAATCTTGATCACCAACAGATTCCTGAAATACCGGGCCAGCTCGCGGCAGAAATGGGAGAGATTGTGCCCGCTCTGCTCCAGCTCGCGCACCAGTTCGAGCATGCGTCGCTTGTCACGATCGAGCAGAGCTTGAGCTACCGTCTCCAGCGGCTCCAACCCGAACAAGCCCAACAACCTTCGCACCTCGTCGGCAACCAGGCGCGTGCCGCAACAGGCAATGGCCTGATCCAAAGCGGATAAGGAGTCCCGCATGCTGCCCTCGCCCGCTTGGGCCAGGACCGACAGCACATCCTCGCCTGCTTCGATCCCCTCCTGCTGGCAAATCTGCCGGAGCCGATCGACGATGGCTTCATAATCGATCGCTCGGAAGACGAATTGCTGGCAGCGCGAAGCAATGGTGGTGGGAATCTTATGGGCCTCGGTCGTGCACAGTACAAACACCACCCATTCCGGCGGCTCTTCCAGCGTTTTCAACAAGGCATTGAACGCTTCGGGCGTAATCTGATGTGCTTCATCGATGATGAAAATCTTGTAGCGATCTCGCGCCGGCCGGTAACGAACGTTTTCCCGAAGCTCGCGGATCTCGTTGATGCCACGGTTGGAGGCTGCATCGATCTCGATCACGTCGACCGAGCTGCCAGCGGCAATCTCGCGACAGCTGCTGCACTGGCCACAGGGCTGGACGGTCGGGCCCTGGACACAATTCAGGCAGCGTGCCAGGATCCGGGCGACGGAAGTTTTGCCTGTCCCTCGCTGCCCCGCGAAGATATACCCGTGAGCAATCCGGCCCTGCTCGATGGCATTGGCCAGCGTGATCCGCACATGGTCTTGACCGACGAGCTCGTCGAAGCTCTGCGGGCGGTACTTGCGGGCCAAAACCTGATACATCGATGACCCTGAACAGCCACGGCCGGACCCCGGGCTGGCCGCGGCACACGAGCGACGTCACTACCGTTGCTTCCTTCCGGACCTGGCGGGGTTCGTGACTGCCCGTTGCACGGGACCCGGGACCCGGCACTTAACCTATCCTAGCACCCTGCTGCCCAGAACTCTCGCCATGCGCGAGCCCGATTTGCCACTCTCGTCTGAGGGCTCCGGCTATAGTATCCACGTGGGCGAAACCGCTACGCTGGGGTTCCTGTTAGGTCTGGCCGCCGGCTTGTCGCCAGGCCCGTTGTTGGCCTTGCTCGTCGATCAAACCTTGCGCCACGGCGCCCGAGCAGGACTGAAGGTCAGCCTCGCGCCCCTGTTGACTGACGCTCCCATCGTCGGCGCAGCTCTGATCCTGACGGGGCAACTCGGGCGGCTTGAGCCGGTGCTGGACTGGCTGGCTGCGGCCGGTGGTGCCTATTTGATCGCGCTCGGTTGCCAGGGCTGGCATTCCGTCCCCATCACCCAGCGGTCCAATCCCAGCCCACCCGCCTCCCTTCGCAAGGCCCTGTATGTGAACTGGTTGAACCCCCACGTGTATCTGTTTTGGTTCACCGCTGGGACGTCGTTCCTGCTGCGGGCCAGCAGCGTGAACCGGTGGGCACCCGCTGGCTTCCTGGTGTGCTTTTACTCCGGGCTTTGTGGCTCCAAGGCACTGATCGCAGTAGCACTGGATCGCACGGCGAGTGCACTCGCCGGACGCTCCTATCGGCTGGCTTTGCGCTTAACCAGCCTGGCACTGGTAGCTGCGGGCCTGTGGCTCCTGCTGGGTGCCATTGGCATTCATGCAGCCGTTGCGCCTCCACCGCACCGTGCCCTCAAACCGGCTCGCTCTGAGCCACACCTATACTCAGGCTTGGGCACCCAAACCTGGACTCCCTCTAAGGACAAGGCTTAGAACTCCGTGACCGCGCTCAAGCCTATGCCCGAGGCAGGCCATAAGCGCTAGTGACCTCGTACCAACGAATGCGCACCAAATCCCAAAACATTCGGAAAGCGTCCCGGAGCACGCGCACCTTGGTGCCTTGCGAATGCCGCCACCGCACAGGAACCTCGATCACCCGGTAGCCCAGCTTCCGCGCTAAGAAAAGCACCTCGACATCGAACCCAAACCCATGCAGTTTCTGCCGGGGAAACACGTCCTCGACCAACCGCTGGGAAAACAGTTTGAAGCCGCACTGGGTGTCGTAAAAAGGCAGGCCGGTGAGCAGGCGCACCGCCAGGTTAAATACGCGTCCAGCCTGCTCTCGAAACCAGGACTGATGGATTTCGATCAACGAGCGATCCAAAGCTCGCGATCCGATCGCACCGTCTGCAGCCTGCCCTTGCACGGCTTGCCAGAGACGTTCGAGCTCTTCGATAGGCGCTGACAAGTCAGCGTCCGTGAACAGCACCCATTCGGAGCGAGCGGCGAGCATGCCGCGCCGCACCGCGTACCCTTTGCCCATATTGCGCTCGTTTTGCAACAGGCGTACCCGTGTGCAGCGGGCCTCGAAGCCGCGCGCCACCTGAGCCGTCTGGTCCATTGAACCGTCGTCGATGACAAGAACTTCCCAATCGCTCCAACGGGAATGCGACAAGAAGTCGACGACACGCGCCAGGGTGCCCGGCAGCCGTTCTTGCTCGTTATATGCGGGGATAACGATGGAGATCGATCGCAAGCCTCAATTATAATGGGCGTCTTCAAGGGGCTTGCGTTGGCCTTGGAAGAGGAAATCCTTCGACAGCGTCTGTGGCGGATACGCCAGATCGAAGCGTTGGGATTCAAGCCTTACGGTCACCGCTTCGACTTTACGCACACGATTCCCGAGATCTGGCAACGTTACGGCGATGCGCCCGCAAGCGAGCTCGGACCCGATGTGAGAGTGCGCATTTGCGGGCGCGTACATACCATCCGGCGGATGGGGAAAGCTGGCTTCGCCCATTTGCTGCAGGGAGGACAAAAGCTCCAGATCTACGTGCGCAAGGATTCGGTGTCGGAGCGCGAGTTCACGCTCTACCAGAAGTTGCTGGATCTGGGCGACATCATCGGGGTCGATGGATACCTGTTCCGCACGAAGACCGGCGAGCTGACTGTTCACGTCAGTCAACTCGATTTCCTGGCCAAGACCTTGCTCAACATGCCCGAAAAGTGGCATGGCCTGGAAGATATCGAGACCCGTTACCGCCAGCGATATCTCGATCTGATCGCCAACCCGGACGTGCGCGAGGTTTTCATCAAGCGCAGTCGCATTATCGCTTCCTTACGACGGCAGCTAGAAGCTCGAGGGTTTGTCGAGGTGGAAACCCCGATGATGCAGCCCATTTACGGGGGTGCCGCCGCCCGACCTTTCGTCACGCACCACAACGCTCTCGATCTCGACCTTTACCTGCGCATCGCTCCTGAGCTCTACCTGAAGCGTTTGGTGGTGGGCGGGATGGACCGGGTTTACGAGATCAACCGGAACTTTCGCAACGAGGGCATTTCCAGCCAGCACAATCCGGAGTTCACGATGCTGGAGTTCTATCAGGCTTACACGGATTACCGCGGCCTGATGGACCTTTCCTGCGAGCTCCTGGCTCAGACAGCCATCGACGCCACTGGTTCCCCAGTCGTCACTTACCAGGGACACCAGCTGGATTTCTCTCGTATCCGCCGCCTCTCGCTACGGGAGGCGATCATCGAGTACTGGCCCGGTTCGCCCAAGCCGACCTGGGAACAGTTAGCCGATCCTCGCTGGCTGAGTCAGCACGCAACCGCAGACACGCCAGGCGCAGCCCTGGTGGAGTTGTTCGAACGCGTGACCGAGGATAAGCTCATCCAGCCCACCATCATCTACGACTACCCTGTGGAGACTTCGCCCCTGGCGAAATCCAAAGAAGACGAGCCCGATTTCGTCGAACGTTTCGAAATCTACGCCGGCGGGATGGAAATCGCCAATGCATACACGGAGTTGAACGACCCTTTGGAGCAGCGCCGGCGCTTTGAAGCCCAGCTGGAGCGTCGGGCACGCGGCGACGAAGAAGCTCACCAGATGGACGAAGACTACTTGCGCGCCATGTGTTACGGGTTGCCCCCTACGGCCGGAGAAGGAATCGGCATCGATCGGCTGGTCATGCTCCTGACCAACTCGCGTTCCATCCGCGATGTGATTTTGTTCCCGTTGTTACGGCCGGAGCCGGAAATTGGGCTCGCAGCAAAGCTGCGCGCTCTTGAAGAAGAGCTGGCTGCCACCCGCCCGTGACGTAACTACTGCCCCCCAGGGAAAGAGCTCGAGGTGAGCTAGTGATCAGCCGGTTTGAACTGTTCGTCGCTCTACGATACCTTAAAGCCCGCCGCAAACAGCTCGTGATTTCCGTCATCACCATCATCTCGGTGCTTGGGGTAGCAGCGGGCGTTATGGCCTTGATCATCGCGCTCGCTATCAATAATGGGTTCAGAGGCGTACTCGAACGAACGCTGCTCGGAGCCACCGCGCACGTTACGATTCTGGAGAAAGAGCCGGGCTACGGGATCCAGGAATGGCAGCAGTTACTCCCCCGCTTGAGAGCCCTTCCTGGGGTTCGGGATGCAGCCGCTACGCTTTACGCCCCGGTGTTCATTTCAGGCCCGCTCCAGTCGGAGGGGGCCATTCTTAAAGGAGTCGTGGTAGGGCCTCAGTCCCCGCCACCAACAATCCTGCAGACCCTCAAAGAGGGCTCGCTGGCTCGCCTGGAGGCCGAGTCACTTCCGGGCATCATTTTGGGGTCGCGCTTGGCCGCGAGCACCGGGATGATGCTGAACGCCGTGGTGACGGTCATTAGTCCGCAGGGCGAACTGACCCCTTTCGGCCCACGCCCGAGTTACCACCGCTTCCGTGTAGTGGGCATCTTCGAGTCCGGCTTCTACGAGCTTGATGCCCATTGGGCCTTCACCTCACTGCAGCAGGCTCAGCGGGTGCTCGCCTTGCCAGACGTGGTGAACGCCATCGAGCTGCAGTTAGAAGATCCGCACCGGGCGCGGGAAGTCGCCGAAGCTGTCGAGCGTCTGTTGCCGCCCAGCCTGGCCGCCACTACCTGGATGGAGCAAAACCGGCAACTGCTCCAAGCCCTCCGCATGGAGCGCATCGTCAGTGTGATCACCATCGGCCTGATCGAACTGGTCGCTGCCCTCAACATCCTGATCACACTGGCCATGATGGTCATGGAAAAATCGCGCGATATCGCTTTGCTGATGTCCATGGGGTGCCGGCGCGAGCAAATCCGCAACATCTTCATGCTGCAGGGAGTGATCATCGGGGCTATGGGCTCGATCCTGGGCCTGATGCTCGGTCATGTGCTTTGTTTCCTCGCTGATCACTATCATTGGATCCAGCTCGAGGAGGAGATTTACTCCATCAGGTATCTGCCGTTCGAGCCCCGCTGGATTGATTCGGTTTGGGTCCCCGGAGCGGCTATTCTGGTCAGCTTCCTGGCAACGCTCTATCCCGCACGGGCAGCCACCAAGGTTGCACCTGCGGAGGCCCTGCGTTACGAATGAACCCGTACAATGAGAACCGGTAGACGCTGGATGGACTCCAGCCGAACGGAACGACAGCATATTTGTACGCTTGGAGCGAGAGCTCCGGTGTATTCGAAGGAGGTCTCATGCGGTGTGTGTACCGTGCCTGGGCGCTAGGATTGCTGGGCTCCGCGCTCGCCCTCTGTGCGCAAAATCAGGCCGTGGCTAAAGCGGAACGCGAGTGGGCGCAAGCGGTGGCCACACGGGATTTCGATCTTCTGGAGCAGATCCTGAGCGACGAGCTCATCTACGCCCACTCGACCGGCGTGATCGAAAGCAAGCGAGAGTACCTGGAGAAACTCAAGTCGGGCCAAAATCGCTACGATCAGATCGAGCACGAAAAGATGACCATCAAGGTCTTCGGAAGTGCTGCCGTAGCGCATTCGATCGTGCGCATGCGCGGCCAAAGCTCCGGCCAGCCCTTCGATAACCGGCTCATGATGATGCACACATGGATCCACCAGAACGGTCGCTGGCGCTTGGTGGCACACCAAACCACGCGCCTTGGACCCTAAGCGACCGGGAGTGAACCGAAGACCCCTGTGCCCAGGTACCTAACCACGCTTCTCGAACTAGCCGAGGCTGCAGGTCGTGCAATTCTGTCGATCTACGAGCGCCAGCTTGAAGCCGTGGCGAAGCCCGACGGCTCGCCACTCACCGAAGCAGACCTAGCGGCTCACCGCATCCTGACCCAAGGGCTGCGGAAGGCGTGGCCAGACGTCCCCGTTCTCTCGGAAGAATCGGCCCACAGTGTGCCAGTGCAGGAGCGCCTCGCCTGGCGAAGGCTGTGGATGGTCGACCCGTTGGACGGGACCAAAGAGTTCCTTAAACGCAACGGCCAGTTCACAGTGAACATTGCACTGGTGGAGAACTCCGTCCCGGTAGTGGGCGTGGTTTACGCCCCCGCCCTCGGGATCTTCTACTGCCGGGACGCAGACGAACCGGCCCGGAAAATCTCCAGCCAAGGCCATCAGATCCTGCCTGAACGAAAGTGGAACTCCTGCCCGCCCATACGCATCGTGGCATCAGTCTCCCATCACGATCCTCTCGTCGACGCCTTCGTCCAAGAACAACGGCAGCGCTACGGCGCTGTCGAGTTCGTGCAGATTGGCAGCGCGTTGAAAATCTGCATGGTCGCCGAAGGTGCAGCTGACCTGTACCCCCGGATCGGACCGACTATGGAGTGGGACACCGCTGCAGGCCACGCCATTGCACTCGCCACCGGCTGCCAGTTGCGCCACTGGAAGACGGGCGAACCGCTGGTGTACAACAAGCCCGATCTGAGAAACCCGCCGTTCTTGGCTGCGCCCAGCGATTATCCCGGCTGGAAAACGGCGTGAGGAAAATGCGTGGAACGGACTGCGCTCTTCTACCCGCTGTCAGCGATCATAACAACCCTAGCCGTTCCAGCTTCCGGTACAGCGTCTTGCGCTCGATCCCGAGGATCCTAGCCGCCTGAGATTTGTTACCCTTTGTGGCAGCGAGCACGCGCCGGATCTGCTCCGCCTCGGCTTCCGCCAGCGTTTCTCCGGTACCCTGCCGCCCTTCCATAGCCTGCAAAGCCTCTTTCACCACCTGGTCGTCGATCCTGCCTTGCGGTGCCAGGATGGTCAGCCGCTCCACCAGGTGTTGCAACTGGCGCACGTTACCCGGCCACCGGTATCGCTCCAGGACTTCGAGAGCCGACTCGGTGAACCAAGCCTGTTGGCCATAACGCTCGTTGTACAACCGCAGGAAGTGCAAAGCCAGAAGGCGTATGTCCCCAGCCCGCTCCCGCAACGGCGGCACCCGGATCCGTACCACGTTGAGCCGGTACCACAAGTCTTCACGGAACTTGCCCTCCTCCACCAGCCGCTGCAAATCCCGGTTCGTGGCAGCCACTACGCGTACGTCCACCGGCTTAGGCCTCGGCGAGCCGACCGGTCGAATCTGACGTTCTTGCAAGAAGCGCAACAACTTCAACTGAAAGCCCAAGTCGACCTCGCCGATTTCGTCCAGGAAGACAGTCCCCTTGTGGGCTGCTTCCAACAACCCGATGCGATCTCGATCCGCTCCCGTGTAGGCCCCTTTGACGGCACCGAAAAGTTCGCTTTCCAGCAAACTGGCGGGAATGGCAGCACAATCGACCGGCACGAACGGGCCGTTGGCTCGTGGACTGTGCTTGTGGATCAAGCGGGCAACCAGTTCCTTGCCCGTGCCGGTTTCGCCTTCGATGAGAACTGTAGCGTCCGTTGGAGCCACGCGCGAGATGGTCTTGTAGATTTCCACGATGGCCGGCGAGGTGCCGATCATTTCCGAAGCGGGCAGATCCTGCCCCCACACGGCAGGGCCGCGCTCGAGTTCCTCCAGCGTCTCCTCAGCTCGCCGGACGACCTGGACGATCTGGCTCACGTCGAACGGCTTGGCGATGTAATCGAAAGCACCCCATTCGGTGGCTTCCATCACCGTTTCCAGTGTGGCCCGGCCGGTCATTAGGATGACCGCGCAGTGGGGATTGCGCTGCCGGGCAGCGCGCAAGATGTCCAACCCGGACCGCTCGTCCAGGTAAATGTCCGAGATCACTATGGAATAGCGTTCACGCTCGATGCGCTCCAAAGCCTCGGCGGTGGTCGCCACGGAGTCCACCTGGTAACCCTCGAGCTCCAAACCCATGGCCAGGAGCGTGCGGACCGATGGATCGTCTTCGACCACCAGTAGTTTCTTCACGGCTGACCCTCGACTTTGCGGACCACTCGTCCAACGTTGCTCGCAGGCAACACCAATGTGAAACAGGATCCCTCGCCCGGGCGGCTGGTGACCTCTATCCGCCCACCGTGCGCCTCCACAATCTGTTGCACGATAGCCAGGCCAATGCCTGTGCCTTTTTCCCCGCTGGCTTCAGCGCGTCGGGTACGGTAAAACTTCTTGAAGATGTGAGGCAGCTCGTCGGGCTCGATGCCCATGCCTTGGTCCTGCACCCACAAGCGAATTGTGTCCCCATCCGGTCGGCAACAAACTTCAACTTGCTTGCCA
>JAUQPO010000427.1 GCA_030550335.1 Acidobacteriota bacterium | reverse complement strand
GATTCGGAAGGCGCTATGGTGGACCTTCAACGTCCAGGCCGAAAAATCCGGGACACCTGCGACCAATGCAATCAGCGGGTTCAGCAGGTCCTCCACGAACGCAGTGACTACGCGGCCGAAAGCTCCGCCGACCACTACCCCAGTAGCCAGATCCAGTGCGTTGCCACGCAGGATGAATTGCTTGAAGCCTTTGAGCATGGTTTCTCTCCTCAGCTCGAGATGCACCGGCCACTTTCCGGTTGTCTGAGGGGGCTGGACCCCGGCACCAACAGCATCGCCGGCACTTGCTGGTCCAGAACACAGTGTTGCAAGCAGCATGCCTTCGAAAGCTGGGCGCGAGGCCGTAGGCTAGGGCTGGGCAGGTGGGAGCTGGCGTTATGAAGAGCAGAGAGTCGGTACCTGGCCGCGAGGGTCCCGCCGGAAAGCTTGGGGGCCAGAGAACTCCGACCCACCGTGCTCTGCTCCACGCACGCCCGGCGGCTAGGCCGCAAAGGACGGGGGAACCTCTGTCGCGTCTTGTGGGCTCTTGGCGTGAGGTGCAGGGCCCAGCGCCCCGTGGCGGCCATGGCGAGAGGTGTTTAGCCGGCTGTCAACACAACAGATAACGAGTGGACGCCTGTCGTCATAACAAAGCTCTGTCGGACCCACGCGTTTGACTCTTCGACCGATGGCTCGCCACTAGGCTAGCGTGGCCGGGCGTTGCTCGCCTCAAACGAACTCAGTCACCTGTTCCAGCACTCTTGCCCTGAAGCTCTCTAGACCTGGCTCAAGCAACCAGCAAGCCGGTGCGGGTAGTTGGTCACGGATTTCCTCCACCTCGTCGGGTAATGAGATGGGCGCCACCCCGAAGCCCATCTGGTCGGCCAGTCGGCAGGTCAGAGTAATGAGGTGCTGGAGACTGAACGTCCCGTTTTGGGCGGGTTGGTGGTGCTGGGCGATAATTCGGATCAACTCGTCGGGGAATTGCCACTCGATGGCTAGGCAAGAGCCGAGCTCGCAATGGTCTAGCTCGAAGAGGGCACGTTCGGCCGCGATCAGTTCTTGCCGGCTCGAGGCGGCCAAGCCCAGCAGGTCCGCGTAAGACTTAGGGAAGTTGACCAGCAAGGCGAGTCGCCCGAGGTCGTGCAACAGACCTGCAGTGTATGCCTGGTCTGGGCGCAGCCTGGCATACTGGGCGATTTGCTCCGCTGAAAAAGCGCAGGCCAGGCAATGCTGCCAGCAGCGCTTGAGTACATCGTGGTTGAGGGCAGAGCCGAGGTAATCCCGCAGGCGAATCGTCAGCACAATGCGCCGGACCGTATGCAAGCCGAGCACGTGCAGGGCGTGATCGACAGATTGCACGCGGCCGATAGGTGCGTGAGCCGCTGCATTGGCTCGCCGTAGCAGTTCCGAAACGAGCGCCGGGTCGCGGCGGATTAGCTCTCGGGCGACTCGCAAGTCGACTTCCTCGACCGGCGCTGCGAACAGAGCGATCAAACGGGTCAAGACCCAGGGAAACTGGGGCAAGTTCTCCAGTACCCAGGGTCGGACCCCCCAATCCGAACCCGTTGTCGTCATCCCTTCGCTTTGTCTTATCGGTTCGTGATGCGGGCGAGTTACCTTAGTCGAGGTGGAAGATTTCTTCGAGTCTTTCGAAGCCCTCGTCTGGGTTACGGCCGTCGAGACCTTCGAAGAACTCCCGCATTTCGGCTTGCCAGCGCCGGTTGATTTCCCGAGTCGCCATGGCTTGCCGGGCCCGTTCGAAATCGGGGGTTTCCAGGTAACCGACCAGCAGGCCATCCGGCCTTAGAAACAATGAGTAGTTGTGCCAGCCCGACTCACGCAGCGCGTCCAACATCTCCTGCCAGACACACTGGTGTCGGCGACGATATTCTTCGATGCGGTCCGGTTTGACCTTGAGCACGAAGCAAACCCGTTCCATCTTTAGCCCTCGTCTTTAGCGCAGTGACAAGACAGCGATTGTAAAGGAAACTCAGCCGGGGCAGTGGCCACGGCTTTGGGAACGAGCAGGCTAGCCACTGGACTGGCTTTCTACAGGGGTACTCCACCGACACCCTCGCCAGCTTGGCACTCGAGTGTTAGCGGGTGGCACCGCCGGTGGCTTGAGCAGCCTCGCGTGGGATCTTCACCTTCGGGGTCGCCAAATACCCGATGATCCGGTCTTTCTCGACGACGTTCACCACAATCTCGTAAGGCTGGCGGGCGGAAGAGACGTAAAACTGCAAAGGTT
>JAUQPO010000426.1 GCA_030550335.1 Acidobacteriota bacterium | reverse complement strand
GGAGTGGACGAGTAGGCCTGATCGACCTGGAAGAGGGGCGCGTACGAGCCTTAGTCAAATGTGGCGATTCGGCAGGCCTGGTCCGCTTCCGAGCTGACGGTGCGCTGGTTTTAGCTGCCGACCCGGCAGCCCGAGCACTGGTAGCGATTGATGTCGCCTCCGCCGAAGTGGTGGTCATCCTTCCGCTCCCGTTGGAGCCTCGCCATATGTGTTTCAAGCCGGACGGGGGAGAGGCGTTCGTCACGGGACCCGGAATGGATGCCGTGGTCAGCGTGCACCCGTTTCTAACACAAGTGGGCAGCACCGCTTACGTGGGTCGGGAGCCTGGTGCTATGGCCGCCTGCCAGAAGCCAGATCTGCTGTTCGTTGCAAACGAGGGTTCCGGAGACATTAGCGTGCTTGAGATGCGGACCCAGCGCCTGATCGCTGGGGTGACCGTTGGGCAGCAGCCGTGCTTTATCCTGCTGACTCCCGACAAAAGTTTCGTCCTCGTGTTGAACCGGCTTTCTGGTGATATGGCCGTGATCCGGATGGACAAGCTCATTGCTCGTCGCGCTGGCCGCTTTGCACCGCTGTTCACCATGATTCCTGTGGGCTCACGGCCGGTATCCGCGGTGCTGGTTCCGTTCGAAGGTGCCGGTTGAGCGGAGGTTCACCTGGTGCCTGGCGGTGGGACGAAGAAGTCCGAACCCGGGCGATTCCCGTAATCCGGTGGCAGCGTTGGGTAGTCGGTGGCGGCTCGCGCATTCCAATCCCAGACGACACGACCACCCATCAGAGTCATCTCGCAACGCAGTCGTTGGCGGCCCATCAGGCGGCCTCCGAACGCATCGGCAAAACCGAAGTGACCGTTTTCCAAGCTCCACAGGGCGATGTCGGCGGGGGCTCCAGGGCTGAGGTGCCCTAAGTCCTTGCGACCGATCATGGCTGCTGGCGTGGCGGTGACCGCCCGGATCACTTCCACCAGAGGCATACCCATGGCGAGGAACTTCGACATAGTCGTGGGCAAGTCCATCATGCCCGCATTCATACTACCGGTGTGCAAGTCCGTGGAGATGGAGTCCGGGTAGAACTTTTGTTGAATTGCCGGTACGGCGTTACGAAACACGAAACTGCCGCCGCCATGACCTACGTCGAATCTGACCCCGCGTTGCCGCGCTTTCCAAAGGTACTCGAAGAGTCTGCCGTTTGCATCCACCCAAGGAACTGGACCTCGGTAAACATGGGTGGTGATGTCACCCGGACGGAGCTTTTCGGTCACTAGCTGCCAGTAGGGCCGTTCCGGAAGAAAATAACCGAAGTCGACCATGACCGGAAGCTCAGATTTGCGGCCCGCTTCAAGGGCGGCGTCCACAGCACCCCAGTCAGGCTTCTGATAGTGAGCAGTTTTGACACCCACCACTACGTCGCGATGCTTTCGCGCCAGGCGGGCCACGGCGTCGGGGTCAAAGTCGCCCTGCTCGGCCAGGTCGCTCATCATTCCAAGCCGAGCGATGTTGATCATTGCCAAGACCCGCGTCTGAGCTCGGTCGATCACGGTTTGGCGGAAGTATTCGAAGGTCTGCCAGCCTGATGAGCCCGCATCGACGAACGTGGTGGCGCAACTACGGAAACTGAAAGCGTCTGGGGGCACGCTGTTGTCACCGGCCCAGACGCCAGGGATATGGGTCGTGTGGAAAAGATGGGTGTGAAGGTCAATAGCGGCCGGCGTGAGGATGAGGCCGGTCACGTCGATCACGCGTTGCGCCTGTTCGGGTGGGATCGATTCGCTGACCTGCGCGATGCGTCCCCCGCGAATCGCTACGTCGCGCTGACCGTCGATGCCATTCTGGGGGTCGATCACGCGTGCCCCGCGCAGCAGCAGATCGAAGGGTTGGGCGAATGCGGCTACGGAGACCAACAGCGTAAGCCAGAGTTTCATGCGTGAGCCTCCTCACACTGGCCGAAACATTTGAACGTCGCCTGGGACGTGCCGGGGCAAGTCGAAGTAATGGTCGATGCGGAAGCTGTGCCAGTAACCAATCCAGCGCACGTCCCGCTCCAGAAACGCGCCAAGATACTCGGCCATGTCGCGGCGGAGCTTTCCGTACTGCGGCTGGAGAGCCAGGTTCTGGGGTTCTTCGTCGTTCAAGTCGTAAAGTTCATCGATTTCGTCCGAGCAATTGTAGACGTAAAGGTAATGGCCGGTTTTGTCCCACCGCTGGATGCCGCAAGCGAAGTTGACAGCCACATGCC
>JAUQPO010000060.1 GCA_030550335.1 Acidobacteriota bacterium | reverse complement strand
TTGCCGTGCAGCAAGGAGATTTATCCGTTGGGACCATCCGGTACGCCAGAGACCCGTCGAAAACCCGTCATCGTGTACTTGCTTGAGCGAATGGGCCGGGCGGGTATTGCCAAGGCGTTCGTGATCATCCGTCCGGGTAAGTGGGATATCCCGGAAACCCTGGGGTCACACCGTGCGGGTGTCGATTTAGCCTACGCGTTAGTCTCAAAGCCCTACGGGCCACCGTTTACGCTCGACGCGGCTTACCGGTTCGTGCGAGACCATTGGGTGGCCTTCGGCTTTCCTGACATCCTGATCTCGCTCGTGGACCCCTACTCTCGGCTCGCCGAATTGCTATTGGATACACGGGCGGACGTCGTGCTGGGCCTTCTGCCCGCCGTCGACCCCAAAGCGGTTGGGATAGCGCAGGTTGACAACTCGGGCAGGGTGCTTCAGGTGTGGGAAAAGCCAGCACATAAGGTTCAAGGTTGGATGTGGTGCTTGGCCGTGTGGGGTCCAAGGTTTACCGAGTACCTGCACCGTTTCGTCCAGGCGTGGGAAGCTCCGACGCTCAGCACTGATCCACCGCCAAAAGAGGTGCCTATGGGGGAGGTGCTTCAGAAAGCCCTGCACGACGGCCTCGACATGCGGGGGCTGATCTTTCCTACCGGACGCTATTTGGACATTGGTACTCCCGAAACCCTAGCCCAAGCGCCCGAGTTCCTGGCATTCGTCGAGAGCTCAAGCGAGCTTTGAGGCCGAGCTCTTTCGAGCCCGGCCTCGCTCGTAGCCGTTTGAGCCGTTTACGGACCGCAGTAGCTTCCTGTGGTGATGTTCGGATCCGGGTAAGTCACATTGCACACCGTATTCCCACTAGCCTGGATACTCGGGCTAGTGTAGCCGTTGCTGACGCGCGTCAGATTGCGGAACTGGTTGTTAACCACCCAAGCCCCGTTCAAGAACGGCTGGAACCACAGCGTAAACCCAGTTCCGTTAGGTTGCGTGGTGCTGGATTCAATCCGGTTGCCTTCAATCCGGCTTCCGGCCAAGTATCCGAAAATCCGGATCCCATGGAAGCCGAATCCTGAGGGAACGGTTGTTGAGGTCTGTAGGATCCGGTTGTTGCGCACCAGCACGGTACCTTGGAGGCCCGCATCGAGCTTGATGCCGCCGTAGGTCAGACCTTGGTCGTCTGGCCAAGCTCCGGCCGCCCGGACGATCGTATTACCCTCGATGACCAGGCCGGCATAGTCGGTCACGTGAGTGCGCACACCGTAGAGTAGTGCGTCTTTGATCTGGTTGTTTACGATCCTCACCCGCGGGCAAGGGGCCACGTTCGACAGCACTATAGCGCTGTCACGTTGCCGGCTGAACTCATTGGCTTCGATCAGGGTGTCCGATGTCCCTTGCACCACGACTCCGTTGCTGAAGCCCCGGATGCGGTTGCGCGCTAGGTAGGCGTTCGGCACCCCGATTTCCACTCCCAGCCCAACTTCGGGGCCTTCCAACAAGTTATCCGTGATGGAATGTTTGTTTCCCGAGACGACCGAAATGCCGAAATAGTAATTCCCGCCGGTTCTCCATGCCGTGACTTCGTTGTGGTGAATCTTGATCTCGTTGTAGCGACTGTTGGCGCCCCAAACCTCGATCGCCATGCGCTTGAGAGCACGCATGCGGTTGTAAGCGATCTCGACGTTGGAGCCGTAGTCGAACACTCGGTCTGCGGCCAGCAGGCTGATCGCATTGCCTTCGGCCTGCTCGAACTGGTTCCCAACGATCCTCAGGTCGGCCGCGGCCACAATGTAAAGGCAGGTGACGCAGTTGACGAAGCGGTTGTTCTCGATTATGGCACGTCGCAGACCTACCGGCGCGGCGATGTGCATGCTGGCCCCATTCAGCAGCTCGCAACCCCGCACGGTGACATCCTCCACAGGAATCGTTGTGCCGCCGCCGGAGCCGAGAGCCAAGATGACGCCGCGGCCACTGGCATCCAGTCTGAGGCCTTCCACAGTGATGGTGTTCGAACCGTAAGGCAGGCGCAACAGGTCGGTCCCACTGGGAACCCAGTCCGCCATCTTGATGGTGCCGCCGCCTCGGTAAGTCCGACGGGAGGCCAGGCGGATGGATGCGGTGACCAAGTAGGTCTTTCCCAGCGTGAACTCGATGATGGCGCCTTCCGGTGACTGGTCGATGGCCTTTTGAATAGCTCGGGTATCGTCGGTTCGCCCGTCGCCCACCGCGCCATAGCTGTCCACTTTGATCACGGGGTTGGCGGCAGAGATGACGGTAAAGTTCACCATAGGCGTTTCACTGACAGCGCCAGCGTGGTCCTTGGCCCGAGCGAACACTGCGTATGTGCCTGCGGTGTTCAACTGCCAGGTGTATTCGTACGGCGGGTTCCGCAGTACCGCCAGCAAGCTGTTGCCACCTACGATTTCCACTTGTGCGATCGATCCGTCCGGGTCGCTCGCTTCAGCACGAATCAGCACGCTGGCTGGAGCGGAGAATGTTGCCCCACTGCTTGGGGCCACCAATCGAACTTGCGGAGGTTGGTTCGCCGTGGGAGTGGAGCTCGATTCCACCCGGTAGATGGCAAACCCGCTCAAGCTGGGATCTCCCTTGCCACCGTTCAGGATCTCGATGGTCAGCACACCATCGCTGACGGTGGTGCGGTATGGGCCGTACTGAGCCCAGCCGTAGCGCGGCAACTGACCAATACCCCGCGCCACAACCTGGCCTTCCACCTTTACGTCGATGGCCCGGTAGTAGTCCCGATAATCCTCGATTGTGTAAAGCATAACTTCATAAGTGCCGTTCGGAACTGTGTAGTGGATGCTGAAACCACTACCGGGCTGGGTCCCTCCCCGCCAGGCGGCGCAGCTCAGCATGCTCGCCATGGCACCATCCACCGGGGGCAAGAACTGGGAGCCAGCGATAGTTCCACAGTTAGAGGTGCTCGTGACTGCGTTCTGGATGCTCATTCCGCTGGCAAGAGCCTGCTCTTGGGATAGCCACTGCTGGCCTGCTATGATCACCGCGGGCCCGCGAAGATTTACGCCCCGATAAAAGCTCACTTGGCCGGCAGCCGAGCAGACTACGAGCCCGAGAATCATCAACATTCGAAGTGGAAGTTGTAGGCGCATAGGGACACCAATAGCCTTCTGCATAGGGATCGACCTCCTGAAGTTGCTCGTGATTTGGTTTACACCCGCGTGTAGACAACCACACGGGGGCTGGAAAAAGACTAGCCTGCGTGCTGCGACCTAAACGGCATCACCGCGGCACGTTCGCTAGCCTTCAGACCGCCTTGAACGACAGCCCCGGCCCGTTGCGAATGGCGCCAGTCTAACAGAGATAGCTTCCAACACGCAACTACCGACGCTGCGCCGCTCGGCCACTGCGCCTACTGGGAAGCATTTATCGGGTGCTTCAAGCTCGCGAACCAGAAAAAATAATCCTCATGAGTGCTGGGATCGGAACGCTGGCTCCCCAGTCGGCCGTGCTGGTCCATCGGCTTGCTGGCCTGGGCCGAGCATCAAATAGTGCCGCTCCTGTCCCGCTCCTCTCAGCTAATCGGTTGGCTACGCCCCCAGCTCCAGACTGGCGAGTCGATAGGACACGCCCATCGCAGGACTCATCAAGTTCGTTCTTGCACCTCGACCTTACCTGGTGACTCCATGGAAAGGCGTTTTGCCAACTCTTGACGTTTCGTTCCATCAGCTTGTCAGCGGGACGTTCTTGATTAAACGGAAATCCCCAGTTTTGGCTGCTTCGAGCACCGGACCCATGTATTCGTCCACCATCTCCGGCGTCAGTGGCACCGGCATGTTCTCAAGCTTCATCCGGAGCTGCGGATTCTTGGCAGCGCGAAGCGCACGGTCAATGTGGCCCTGATGAAAGCCCGGTACGTCGGCCAGTCGGACGGGTAGCTGCACCCGCCGTTCCAGCTCTCGGAGTCCTTCGCCCACCGCCTCCGACAAATCCCGCCCCCTGAGCCGTTCAATGGAGGTTGGTGCCAGTCGGTTTTCGACGAGCTGTCGGGCGACAAGGCGCAGCGGGTCCTGGATCGCTGGGGAATAGAAGACCGTGTAGTAAGGATTCATCAATATGCATGCCCGCCCGTGACTGAGAATGTCGATGAGCGAAAAACTGGTCAGGTGGGCACCATTGGTCCCTCCCAGCATGATCGCGTAGCCGCCCAGGTCGGTGGCCAGGGCCAGTGCCTCGCGTGCCGTCCGGTCCTGGCGATCGGTCCAAAGCTTGGGTAACCACTGGAATACCAGTTGGAACGTGCGCTCCGCAATTTCCTCCATGCGTGCGTAATACGGTTTGCCCACCGCGCCGTAGAGGACTTCGAGCGAATGTGACACCCCATCCAGTGCCCCGTCCGCTGTCAAATCCCATGGCGCTTCGAGCGTCACTTCGTAGTCAAACGCGGCGCGCTCAGGCACGATTGCATCGTCCACGATCAACTTCTTCTGGCCGGTGGACAGGTCGGTGACGTTGGAGTATTTGGTCAGGTGGGCCGCCGAGCTAGCAGCGGTTTGGATGGCCAGGTGCGGTGCCAGGTGTTTTCCTTCTCGCCGAAGCTTGGCCGTGACCAGTCCGGTGCCGAAGTACTCCTCTAAATCCCCACCCAACGTGTGCAAAACCTCCGCCGCTTTAGTGGCATCGATGGTGCTGCCCCCGCCGAAGCTCACCAAGAGGTCCGGCTCGACCTGACGAAAAGCTTCGGCGAGTCTTAGGACATCCTCGCGTGGCGTATTCGGGCGGGCGCCCGCCACAACACGAGCCACTTCGATCCCAGCGCTCTGCAGAGATTTCAGCAACCGCTCGACGTACCGGTCCGAACCCGGGAAGGTGTCGCGAACGAGTACGCAGCGCCGGCCCAAGGGCTGGGCCAGTTGCCCGATCTGCTCTAAAACGCCAAAGCCGAACAGATAGCGATCCCCTTTGAAGTCCCGGATCAATTGCCGGGCTCGCTCGAATGCTTCCATCAGGTGCTGCCTCCCGAACGTCTCAGTGTACTCGATCCTGGTGGAAGGGCTGGTGGTTGCGTCGGCCCGTCTTGGCATCGCGTACAATGTTGAGCAAATTACGCAGTTCTGTCGAAGACTGGAAGTTTCCGGGAGGCGGATGATGAACCGGTTGAGTCGAGTTTTAGTGCTGGTGCTGGCCAGCGTGACTTGGATGGCGGCAGCCGAGGGTAAGTTGATGCACTGCTTTTACTTCACGGCTGTGGAGAATGCCTCTGAGGCAGACTGGCAGGCTTTCTTCAAAGCCACCGATGAACTGCCCAAAAAGATTCCCGGCCTCTATCGAGTTTGGTATGGCAAGCTCCTTCGACCCTTGCAAGTTTTGACCACGGATAAGGAGGTCATGCAGAAGTTGCGGTCGGGTGAGAAGGAGGTGACCGGCCCGGTGCGCGCGTTGAGCCGACAGTGGGGTGTTTGCATGGAGATGCAAGACGAGAACGCTCTGAAGGCCTACGCCGATCACCCCGCTCACAGAGAGTGGGAGCAGGTGTATTTCAAGGTCCGGCAACCGGGCACCACTACGGTAGATATCGTGGCTCTAAAATAGCGTTTTCCACGCTCAGTAGATCGAGCTCAGTGGTGAATGGGACTGCGAGAATGGTTTTCGCTCGAAGGCCGGCGCGTGCTGGTCGCCGGTGCTAGCCGCGGTATCGGATTGGCGATCGCTCAGGCTTGCGCGCGGGCTGGTGCACACACAATTTTGGCAGCGCGTTCCATTGATCGGCTAGCTGAACATGTCCAGGCGCTGCAGCGAGAAGGCTGCTCGGCTGAGGCTCGCGCGCTCGACGTAACCGATACCGATTCGATCCGGGCGCTCGTCGCATCGGTTGGCGAGGTGGACGTACTGCACAACGTCGCGGGCATCAACATCCGGAAACGTTACACCGACTACTCCCCCGAAGAGTACGAGCGCATTATGCAGACCAACTTGCACGGTCTGGCGCTGCTTGCCCGGTTGGTAGGCCAAAAAATGATCGAGCGTGGGCGGGGCGGCAAAATTATCTTCATCGGTAGCTTGATGTCCTTGTTCGGGCTGCCCTACATGGCTATCTACGCCATGACCAAAAGCGCCCTGGCTGGCTTGACACGTGCGCTTGCGGCGGAATGGGGCCGGTACAACATTCAAGTCAACTGCATCGTGCCGGGTTTCATCGTGACCGATCTCAACCGGGAGTTGTGGCAGCAGCCGGTCATGCTGGACTGGCTTAAGCACGCACAGGCGATTCCACACCCGGGACAACCCGAGGATGTAGCCCCTTTGGCAGTCTTTCTGAGCGGCCGGGGTTCAGACTACATTACCGGGCAGTTGATCGCGGTCGACGGGGGATATTCGACAACGGCGGTCTGGCCTTATGTGCCCGCCTGAAAGCTTGCCATCCGCACTTCAAGGCCAGGCATGATACGGCGGGGCTGGACAGGATTCGTCACTCGGATGGTCAGCTCGCACGGTGACAACGCCCCTTACGATCTCCGGAGAGGGTGGCTAGCAAATGACCTCCGTAGAACCCGATTGCTCGACTCCTAGAGATTTCCTCGGGGCGAGTCCGAAGCGCACGGGCAGATGTTTTGCTCGGGCTTTGCGTTGGCTGGCCTTGTTCACCGCCGGGCCTGTGCTCGCGGCGACTTTGGCGGGCTTGGTATTCGACCATGCTACAGGCCGGCCGCTCGCCCGTGCCACGGTGAGCTTGCTCGAAGCACCGTCTGGACAAGTAATTGCGACGACGACTGCGGGCCAGCGAGGGGAGTTCGTTCTTAGCGGCGTCCCTGCTGGCAAGTACCGCTTGCGGGTGGAGCGGTACGGGTATGCTGACCGGGCCTATGTCGTCTCGCAGAACGCGGTCCAGGACGGCTTGATCAACCTAGAGCCGGAAGCGGTGCTCCATGTCGAAGTCTCGCTCAAGAGGTTACCGGCGATCGAAGGGCACGTACTGGACGAGAATGGTGTGGGCATCCCGGGCGTGGAGGTGGTCGCACTTCGTTCGCTCGACCCCTCACAGCCGGTGCGACGGGCGGTGACGGACGAGCGTGGTCATTACCGCTTGGCCATGCTGGGCCCGGGGGAATACCTAGTACGCACTTCGCCCCTGGACTTACCTGGAAAACAAGTTCTGCTGCCCACTTATTACGGGGGTGCTTTGGAAGCGAGTTCGGCCACTCCGCTGGCCCTTCGCTTGGATCGTGACCTGACGGGGATAGACATCTGCCCGTCGGTAGCGCCTTACGCGAATCTCGAAGGCAGACTGGACAGGGGCTCGGCCGAAGCCGTGCTGCTTCGGGGACCCTTGGGCATGCGGCGGGTCCCCGTGCAGGCTGGCCGGTTCACTGCCGAGGACCTAGTGCCCGGTGATTACACCTTGCTGGTCGAGCCGGAGCTTGCGGGTGGCTTGACTGCTTACCAGCGGATCCACCTCCAGGGTGGCGAGAAGTATAGCCTTGTCTTGCAGCTTCGTCCGGCCCCGCAACTAGATCTTCGCTGTGAGAGTGTCGACCGTAAGCCCGTCTCTTTGGGTCAAGTCGCTCTGTTCCTGCGGCAAACCGGCGTCGAGGATCATCCCCGGCGGGTGGATTGTAACCAGCTCGCGACGTTGCCTCCAGGCGAATGGGAGCTAGCAGCAGCCACCGGCCCAGGCATTTACGTAGCTGGCCTAGGAGGAGCAGAAGGAGCGGGGGTTGCTAGGATCAGCCTCGTTCCCGGCACGCGATATAGCCTGACTGTCTTATTGGACGATCAGCCAGCGGCCCTCCGAGGGCGCGTGTTGCCGGCAAGCTCAGGAGTGCGGGCGGGCTGGGTGTGGGTGAGCAGCTTGGACCCCTTTTTGCGTGCCGTTCTGGGTGGGTATCGCCAGGTGAAGGTGGATTTCAGTGGGCGGTACGAGATCGCGGGGCTACCTCCGGGCGAGTATGTGGTGCTCGCTACGGAGAGCTACCCGCCTGGTGCCATCGAGCGCTGGTCCGCGGAAGGAGGCGTCCTTGTCCGGTTGCGGAGGGCAGAGGAGCTCGAACTCGATTTGGTCTCTTCGGACCCTTGAGGGAGGCCCCCTAAATTTTCGCCCGCCCTAGACCGATGAGAGGCTGCAGAGGCGGAGTGCCTAGGCACAGCCTATTTGAGGACCTATGCGGATTCAGGGATCAGGATTCAGCCAGCGGTCGATCGAATCCCTTGGTGGACCGAGCATCGACCAAAGTCAGCAGATCGACCGGACGGATCTCCGGCGTGTGCAGGACGGCGCGGCAGTGGCAGGCTCCAGTGACCGGGTTTCGATTTCGGAGCTTGCTTACCGGCTGAGGACTTTGAACCTTGAGGAAAGCCATTGGGTGAAGCACCTGAGTCGGCTGGAGGCCGATATCCGAGCAGGGCGCTATCAGGTGGATGCCAATGCCTTGGCGGAGCGTTTAATCAGTGAGGCGTTGACCGGCTTGCCGTAACTCTGGTGGGTTTGTTGTGCGCGGTCGGACCGCGAGGGCCATGGGACAGAGTACAGGAGGTGGGCAGCCTCGATGGGGCAAGAGCGAGGAACTCGGCAGGCTGCTTGAGGAGGTCGAGCAGCTGCTGATTCGGCCTACGCCTGGTCGCCTCGAACAGGCTGCGAAGCAGCTTGAGCGTTGGCTGACTCAGCCTGGTGCCCCTCCAGTGGTCGAACCTGCCGAGGAGTTGCAGGAGCGCTTGATCCGGTTGGTCGCTCTGCTGGAGCAGGCAGCCTGGCTATATGAGCAGCGTCTGCTGCAGCTCGCCGGAATGGGGAACAACTACACGGCAGCGGGCCGGCTCACGGGACCAAGCCTGCCCCCAAGGATCGATTGCCGGGGGTAGTCGTATGGGCAACTTGCTGGCGTCATTGCGCACGGCTGCCAATTCCCTCCGCACCTTCGAGAAAGTTCTGTCCACGATCCAGAACAACGTCGTCAACGCGCGGACTCCCGGCTATGCCCGTCAAGAGCTGGACATCGTCGCATTGCGGTTCGATCCCACCCAGGGACTGAGCGGGGGAATCCGGTCGGCCGGGCTGGTTAGCTCCAGGGATCCCTTCACCGACCGTTTGGTGCGGCGCCAGCTCGAACAAGTGGGTTATCTGGAGCAAATGCTGGCTGGGCGGACGCAAATCGAGGCCGTGTTCGAAATCGGGGAGCAGGCTGGTTTGCCAGAGGCGCTGAACCGCCTATTTCGGGCATTTTCCGCCCTGGTGGTGGCGCCCAACGACATTCCCACGCGACAGGTGGTGATTGAGCGAGCCAAAGCCGTTACCGAACAGTTTCGCTACATGGCCAGCCAGATCGACCAGATCGGCATCGACAGCTCGCGTCGCGTCCGCGACGTGATCACCGAAATCAACTCCTGGGCGAGGGAAATCGCGCGGCTGAATACGCAGTTCCGGCAAAGCTTCCACGCTCGGGAGGATGCCGGCGTGGAGGCCCAGCTGCACACCGCATTGGAGCGGCTGGCTGAGTTGGTCGACATTGTGGCCCTCCAGCAGCCAGACGGTACCTGGCAGGTGTTTGCAGGGGGAGAGGTCCCCCTGGTGCTGGGCGATACCGCTTATCCTTTGTCGGCCACACTCGCAGGAGCCGAGGTTCAGATTCTCGATTGGGAAGGCCATGTGGTCACCAACAAGCTCAGGCAGGGCAAGCTTGGCGCCTTGCTGGAACTACACAACCGGGTACTGCCCCAATACCGGCAGCAACTGGATGAGTTCGCTCAAGCGTTCGCAGACCGGATCAATGCACAGCAGTTGGCTGGGTTGGACTTTTACGGGAATCCGGCGACACAGCCGTTGTTCGAATATGACGCGGGCTCAGGTGTGGCGCGCAGCCTTCGTGTGAGCACCATCAGCGCAGAACAACTGGCTGCCGCTGCAGTCAACCAGCCCGGCGGCAACGGCAATGCTGTGGCATTGGCAGCGCTGGCCACCTCGGAGGAGATTCACGGGTATTCGTTCACGGAGTATTACGGGGAGCTGGCCGCACGGGCCGGACGCGATTTGGCCCAGCTGCGAACCCAACACGAGCGCCAGCAGATGTTGCTCGCCCAAGCTCGTGAATTTCAACAAGAGGTCTCGGGCGTCGACCTGAACGTGGAAGCAGCGGCTTTGATGGATTACCAACGTGCTTACGAAGCGACAGCCCGCTTGCTGCGCGTGCTGAACGAGCTGAGTGCGGTGGTCCTGAGAATCCTGGATTGATGCGATTAGCAGAGGAAGAGGGCGATGATTCGTCGGTTGGATGCCTCGACCGAAAGGTTTTTAACAACACTGGAAGCCCAGGCCCGGCGCACGGAACGGGCCCAGCGACAGTTGGCGTCGGGCAAGCGCCTACTCAGTCCCTCTGACGATCCGGACAATGTGCGCAGCCTCATGCGTTTGCGCACCGAGCTCAGCCGGGTCGAGCAGATCAAGATAGACCTCGGACGGGTTCAGGCCGAGGTGGACACGGCTGAGCAAGGCCTGCAACAGGCCGTGCGAGTGATGGAGCGGGCCGAGGTGTTGGCAGCTGCTGGAGTTACGGGGACCGCCACCGAACAGCAGCGCAAGATTCTTGCCGAGGAGGTCAAGGCTCTCTTGGTAGAAATGGTTTCCATTTCCCAGCTGGCGATTGAAGGGCGGTACGTGTTCAGTGGGGACGCCGATAACGTGGCGCCCTTCCAGCTCGACTGGAGCCAGCCCGATCCGGTCAGTGGCTATCTGGGCGGACCAGCGACCCGACAGGCTATGCATCCGGCCGGCCCGACGTTTGCGATTGCCAAGTCGGGTGAAGAAATCTTCGACCATCCGGATCCAGACAAAAACGTTTTTGATGCCCTCAATGAGCTGCGGCTGGCGCTCGAAGCTAACGACGAGGAGGCCATACGGCAGGTCATCCCGCGTTTGCGCACAGCAACGCAGCATTTGAACGTGCAGCTGGCTTTCTACGGCACGGTTCGCAACGCGGTCGACGCCGCTAGGAACTTTGCCGACCAGCAGATTTTGCAGTTCAAAACGCGCTTGAGCGAGATCGAAGATGCGGACGCAGTGGAGGCGATCCTAGAGCTGAACGCGAGCCGGTACCAACAGGAGGTAGGGCTGGCGACTAAGGCACGGACGAGGGAGCTGAGTTTGTTCGACTTTTTGGCGTGAGAGTCCGGGCGGCTGGTTGTGGGGATTGGCGCGTAAGTGTTAGTTTCTTAGGGAGATATCACCACGGGCGGGGAGGTCGACCACGAGCCACCGGGTCTTGACAAGCTTGAAGCGCTCGTCCCAAAATTGTGAATGGAACCAGCTGAGCGGGAGTAACTCAGTTGGTAGAGTGCAACCTTGCCAAGGTTGATGTCGCGGGTTCGAGTCCCGTCTCCCGCTCCAAGCTGGGATTTTTTATTTCCCCCTCTTTTTGATCATCCTCCCGGGGCAGTGGCGCTGGCATCAGGGCGAGCGAGTCTCTTTCTTCTGGGTTGCGAGGAAAGCACCGGCTCCCGCACCCCCGGCTACTGCGGCAACGATCGCCACTTTGGCCCCCGCGGACATGCCTTGACGTGGCTGGGGCGCAGGCTGGGCCGGCTTTGGTGCGGCCGCCACCCCAGCGGGTACTTCAGCCCCTAAGCTTTGTGCCAATGCCCCACAGCCCCCTACGCTCAACCGGGTCACGCTGCTGACGTCAATGACCTGGGCCCCCACGGGGGAAGTGGCCGCTGCGTCCGTTGTTCCCACGACCTGGACGCGGTTTCCCCATTCTTTTTCTAGGCCTGTTCCCCGTAATTCCACCACCAGGCGAGTGACCTCGTCATACAGGACGAAACGGCCTTGCTTTCTCATCAGGCACCCGGACACTACGGAAGGCAATTGCAGACCGGGTTGCTGCGCCTCCAGCTGTAATGCTGCCCCGGGGATCACCTCCGCTAATAGCAACCCTCTGGAGTCAAAAACGCGAAAAGCTCCACTGAGGGCTGCGACTTGCAGGACGGGCTTGGATACCACAGCGAGCTCCCCCGCCGCTTCCTTTCCCGAACCGCGGACTTGAAAGCCAGCTGCCTCCACCGAGAAGCCTTCCACTAGCCTCAGTCGCGCCAGGCCGGCCTGCACCACAGCACGATCGGCGTGTGCGATCACGGCGCTTCCCGGAGAAAGCTCTAACTCGGTCCCGCTCTTCCAGACCAGCCTCGACGGTGCGGCCAGCGCCTGGACACGCACTCCGGGCAGTAGGGTTGCGGTGCCGCGCACGCGTCGCCCGTCTAACAAGAAATCTCCGGCGGATGAAATGACGCCGATGCCTCGCTCGGCGAGTGTAGCGGACGGCCCGACGACACATAGCCCCACGATGAAACCGAGCGCGGGAAACTTCATCGCCTGGCTCCTCGCAGGCAGTTTATCATCAACCTGAGCGTTCAAGGATTCGAGACGGCGGGGGACAGGTTGGCCGGGGAACGGCAACAACGATCGGCCTACGAAGGGCGTTTCGATTTACGTGGACGGGGCGCGCCTTGGTCCTGGACATTACGTCTGTTGGTCGTTTTGGTTCTAGCCGTCGCCGCCTGGCGAGCTGCACGGCTTGGGTTGGCTGATCGGGCCCGTAGTCGGAACACGATGAGTGGTGTGGTCAGAGCCCTGGAGCTCGAACCGGGAAATGCGGAATACTGGTGGGCTTTGGCCCGGCTGCATCGTTTTAAGGGTGCCGATCCGACGCGATTGCTGCAACGAGCTGTCGCGGCCAATCCGCGGGAAGTCCGTCTCAGGATTGAGCTGGCGCAGCAATATGAGATTGTGGGGCGGTTGGAGGAGGCTCGGGCCGAGTTGGAGTTTGCGGCGCAGGTTAACCGGAAGTTTCTGCCCCGGTGGGCGTTGATGAACTTTCACTACCGGCACGGCCCCGATCAGCAATTTTGGAAGTGGGCGCGCGCCGCGCTAGAAACCTCTTACGGCGATCGATGGCCGTTATTCGAGCTGTGTTGGAGTGTGCAGCCGGACCCGGAGTTCCTAGTAAAGAGCGTCGTTTCCGGGGACCCCGGTCTGCAGCTGCAGTTTGCTCGATTTCTGTTGCACAAAGGAGCTACTCAAGCTGTGGGCCAGCTGGTTCGAGAGCTCGCCCAGTCGACTCGGAAACCGGATGCGGAAGTCGTGGAGGAGCTGATCGACGGCTTGATCCAGGCTGGTGAGGCTCAGGCAGCCTGGGCTGCCTGGAGCACGTTGTGCGAACGCCAGCTGTTGCCCTATGTGTGTCCGAAAGGGCCAGAGGGCCCAGTGAATGTGAACCCGGACTTTCACGTGGCGCCCAGGCAACGGGGCT
>JAUQPO010000425.1 GCA_030550335.1 Acidobacteriota bacterium | reverse complement strand
TAAGCTCCCGCACGCGCGATTCGAGGGCACTGGCTTGCGACTGAGCCACCTTGGTCTTGAGGTCTTCGAGCTGACGCTCCAGCGCCTTTTGCTGAGCGATCAAACGCTCCAGCTGAGCGATCAGCTCCGGCTCCGTCGTGCGCAAAAGCTCGGCGGCGCGTCGAACCGAGGCGAGAGCATCGCGGAAGCGCGTCAGGACTCCCTCGCCCGTGACCGCTTCGATGCGGCGGATGCCCGCGGCAATGCTCCCTTCGGAGACAATCTTGAAGAGGCCGATCTGGCCAGTGCGGCGGACATGAGTGCCGCCACACAACTCGCGGCTGAAACCCGGTACAGTCACCACCCGCACCTTGTCCCCATACTTCTCCCCGAACAAAGCCATAGCGCCCGTTCGGATGGCGTCGTCCAGATCCATAATCTCCGTCTGAACTTCTTTATCCGCCAGGATCTGTTCGTTGACCAGCTGTTCGATCTCGGCCAGCTCGTCCTCGTCGACCGCCGCGTAGTGACTGAAATCGAAGCGCAAGCGCGCTGGTTCCACGACGCTTCCCGACTGTTTGACATGGGGGCCGAGCACGGCCCGCAAAGCAGCGTGGAGTAGGTGGGTTGCCGTGTGGTTGCGCATGGTCGCCCAGCGGCGTTGCGCGTCCACGCGAGCCGTAAGCTGCTCGCCCAAGCGGATCGGCCGAAGCACCTCGACTTTATGCACATGCAGGCCGGGCACAGGAGCCTGGGTATCACGCACTATGGCCACCCGGTGCCCCTCTGGATCGAACAGCGCTCCTTGGTCACCAACCTGGCCCCCGGCCTCTGCGTAGAACGGCGTACGGTCCAGCACCAGCTCAGCCACCGCCCCCGGCTCCAGACTATCCACCGACTGCTGTTGCGCGATCAAACCCACGACGGTGCCAGTGGATTCCAGCGTTTGATAGCCGAGGAACTCTGTGCGCCCCCGCTCCAACAGCTGCTGGTACACAGGGGCAATGCGTGCCTGTTCGGCCCCGCGCCAGCTCGCCCGAGCCCGAGCCCGCTGCTGTTCCAACGCTCGCATGTAGCCGTCACGGTCCACTTGCAAGCCGAGCTCGCGCGCCATCTCCTCCTGCTCTTCCAAGGGCAGGCCGTAGGTGTCATACAACCGGAAGGCGACCTCTCCGCTGATCACACCTGCTGTCGCGCGCCGCGCCTCATCGTGGAAGACACGCTCGGCTACCTGGAACGTGGTCGCATACCGATGTTCCTCATCCCGGACGATTCGGGAGACCCGCTCAATGTTCTCCATCAACTCCGGGTAAGCCGGCCGCATCAGCTCCGCCACGTCCCGGCAAAGCTTGTAAAGAAATGGTTCTTCGCATCCTGCCCGACGAGCATGCCGGATAGCGCGGCGTATGATCTTCCGCAGGACGTAGCCCCGGCCGTCGTTGGCCGGAACAACGCCATCAGAAATGAGGAACGTAGCCGCTCGGGAATGATCCGCAGCGATCCGCAATGCGGCATCGGTCTCGAAATCCCGTCCGGGCTCCACCTGCATCAGTTCTGCAGCCCGAAGGACCAACGGGGCCAGCAAGTCGCAATCGTAATTCGAAACCTTCCCTTGCAGGATCGCTGCGATACGCTCCAACCCCATGCCTGTGTCGATCGATGGGCGGGGCAAAGGAACCAACTGCCCGTCTGGAAGCCGGTTGTATTGCATGAAGACTAAATTCCAGATTTCTACGTACCGGCCCCCACAGTCGTCCGGGAACTGCTCGTGCTCATGGCCCGGCTCGGCAGCCTCAGGCCCGAGATCATAATGAATTTCCGAGCACGGACCACAAGGCCCGACATCACCCATTTGCCAGAAGTTATCCTTGGCTCCACAACGAAAGATCCGATCGGAACTTAAGCCGGCGATCTTTTGCCACAACTGGCCTGCTTCGTCATCCTCCTCGTAGATGGTGACGTACAATCGCTCCTTCGGCAGCCCGAAATCCTGGGTGACCAGCTCCCAAGCATAAGCGATCGCTTCGGCCTTGAAGTAGTCCCCGAAAGAGAAATTCCCGAGCATTTCGAAAAACGTGTGATGGCGGCGGGTATAGCCGACATTTTCGAGGTCGTTGTGCTTACCGCCAGCCCGGAGGCACTTCTGGGCCGAGCACGCACGCGTGTAGTCTCGCTTTTCGAGGCCCAGGAAGACGTTCTTGAACTGATTCATGCCCGCGTTGGTGAACAACAAGGTCGGGTCATCGGCGGGAACCAACGATGAACTCGGCACGACCT
>JAUQPO010000059.1 GCA_030550335.1 Acidobacteriota bacterium | reverse complement strand
TGGCCTTCGCTTGAAATGTGACGCCGGGGTCTCGACCCCTAGGCAAGCCCTCAGCACTCACCTAGACTCTGTCCGGCTCATAAGGCCGAAGGGCCGCCGAGGTCCTCCGTTGGGGATGCCCTGAAGATTGCTTCCGCACTACTCGCTACGACGGAGCGGTTCGCCCGGCCTGGCGCTGCGGGCCGAAGGCGCAACACTGGGCTCCAGTATAAAGAGCCAGCCATTACTCTACACGGAACGTGTACTCGCCCTCGTATGTCTGGTTACCGATTCGATCGCGCACCGTCACCACGACTCGGTAGGCCCCACGGCTGATGTCTGGGGCAAGGTTAAGGCTGAATAGCCCCATGGTGTGCCACTCCGGGTAGAACGATTCCCGTTCCTCTTGCGCCGCCACGGGCTGCTCGAACAACACCTTACCGTCCTCGCGGATGACTCGGATGCCGTATTCGATCGAGAAGCGATTATTAGGACCGAACTTGTAACCTGTGATATCGAACCGACTCCAGACACTGGTCCCCGGGGCATAAACCGGCCGCCCGAGCGGTTCCATGGCCGTCTCCTCCGCATAAAAGTTGAAGTTCTGGATAACCAAGGACTCGCTGCGACTGACCGGCCGGCCCCGAACGCGGAAGTTCGCTTGGCCACGCGCCGTGGCCTTGCTGAACTCATCCTCGACTTGCACGACGAGCGTATAGTCTCCCGACGGAGCCGCCGGGGGCACCATAACCTGGTAGCGCACGATTGGCCGCCAACCGGCTTCCTTGTCCTTGAATGTGATTTCCGTATCGACCCGGCCCGTTTCCGGTTCGGCCAGTGGGCGACCTTCGGGATCGAGGGCTTCAATGCGATAGCTCAAACGAACCCGATCCTCCTTGCCGATAGTGAAGTTGGCGATGCGGAAGCTGAGGTGGACAATGTCGTTCGGCAGGAACTCATAATCCCGTGGCGCCGGAGGGCCATCTTCATACTGACGCACCAGGAGCTCCGTCACCTGCAGTGGGCGAGCCCCGGCGAAACCCAAGCCGGGGAACAGCCAGGCACTGAACGCCGCTCCCGAGACTGCAGCCAACCACTTTGAACGCCAAGCTCTCACTCGTCCCACACTTGATTGTACGTAGGTGGCTCGGTGAGTCTTTGAACGGCTAGTGGCACTTTGACCAACCGATCCCACCTTGACCACGGTCCCCCAGCGAACCAAACACCATTGGGCCAGTGCCGAGCTTCATCTCCGGGGAAGACCTCGATAGAATCATGGCAACATGGCGAACTGGTTCCGTCTGGATGGCAAGGTTGCTCTAGTCACGGGTGGTGCAAGTGGCATTGGCGAGGCCACCTGTCGGCTACTGTCGGAGGCGGGAGCCTCGGTTTTGATCGTCGATATTGATCGACCCCGTGCTGAACAATTAGCCGGCCAGTTGACCAGAGCCCAGGCTCGTATCTGCGACATCACCGACGAAGAGCAAGTGCGGGCCCTGTGCTCGAGCCTGGACCGGCTGGACATTCTGGTCAACAACGCGGGCATCGGAATGGTCGGCAGCATTGAGGAAACCGAGCTGGAGGACTTCCGCCGCCTGATGCGGGTGAACGTCGAAGGAGCTTTTCTCATGACGAAGTACGCCCTGCCGCTGCTTTTGCAATCCAAGGGCAGGGTCGTCTTCATTGGGTCGGTAGCGGGGCTGGTGGGCGTGAAGCGCCGATTTGCTTATTGTGCGACCAAAGGTGCGGTGGTGGCCATGGCGCGGCAGCTAGCGATGGACTACCCCAAGCAACTGCGCGTGAACTGCATCTGCCCTGGCACGGTCCACACGCCGTTCGTGGAGGGCTACTTGGAGAAGTATCACAAGCACGAGAAGGACATAGTCCGCGAGCAGTTGCATCAGCGACAACCCATCGGCCGGATGGGCCGGCCTGAAGAGATCGCCTACATGGTGCTGTATGCCTGTTCGGATGAAGCCGATTTCTTACACGGGTCTGTACTCACGATCGATGGTGGTTGGACCGCAGGTTGACGAGCGTACGATGAGTTCGGCACAATGCTTAGCGGCGGGCCACGTCGGAGAGAACAAGATGCTGCGGCTGCGGTGGAGTAAGATCTTCGCCTTGGTGCTTGCGAGCCTGCTCGGGGCGATGTGGCCGCTCCAAGTGGCCGAGGCTGCCAGCCGTTCCAAGCCGGCATCGAGTGTGCAAACTGCAAGACGTGTAACTGTCAAGGCCAGCTCAACGTCAAAAAAATCCCGCGCCCAGTTATCCAACCGCACCGCCCAACGACCCAACTCGACGCGCGTCCGCTCGCAAAGCATCTGGGCTACGCCTACGTTTGCCGATCCGGGCGCCAGCGATGTGGTGCGTGGAGAGGATTTGGTGGTCCGCGCAGCGGCCCTGGACGCGCTGGACCGTTACAACGGCAGTTTGATTGCGGTCGACGCATATACCGGCCGGATCTTGACACTCGTCAACCAGCGGCTAGCATTCCAAGATGGGTTCATCCCCTGTTCCACGATTAAAATCGTGGTCGGCTTAGCCGGGTTATGCGAAGGGATCATCGAGCACAATACGCGGGTCAGGGTCGGGCGGGGCAGCTTGACGCTGGCGGAAGCGTTAGCGATCTCGAACAACACTTTCTTCGAATGGTTGGGTCGCAAGCTTGGGTTTGAGCGGGTGCGCTTTTACGCGCGCTTGCTTGGATTGGGTGAACCAGCCGGCTTAGGTATTCCCGAAGAAAAACCGGGCGTTCTGCCAAGCCAGCCTCCGCCTAGCGGTGTCGGGCGGATGTGCAGCTTTGGCGAGGGCATACGGATGACGCCTCTGCAACTGGCGGCGATCTTGGCCGCTTTGGCGAATGGTGGCACGCTCTACTACTTGCAGTACCCGCGTAGCCAGGAAGAAATTTGGCACTTCGTGCCCCGCGTTAAGCGTCAACTTCCCATCGGGCCTTGGCTGACGCAATTGGAGGAAGGGTTACGCGGAGCGACCCTATATGGAACAGCTCAGCGAGTCCGCTACCTCCATCCGGAGCCCATTCTGGGTAAGACCGGGACCTGTACGGATTACGAGAAGCGCGCGCACATGGGGTGGTTTGGGTGCTTCAACGCCACCGGGCGGAATCGCCTGGCAGTGGTAGTCATGCTCACGGGTGGTGGAGCGGTTAATGGGCCGGTGGCGTCCCAGATTGCCGCCCGTTTCTTCCGGAACTTATACGAGATTGGCTACTTGGATGAAGCCTTAGGCTACTCGCCGGTGGCTCTGAAGTCCGTGCACGGCTGCTGTGGTAAATAGCCACCCTTGTTAGGGCTCGAGCCGGGGGACCTCAACCCACGCGCGTTTCTGCCAACTTTCCAGACCCTTCTCGGCAAGCTGTACGCCCTTGGCCCCTTCCAGCAGGTTCCACTTGAATGGCTCGTCCTTGACCACGTGGCGCAAGAACAGTTCCCACTGTACCTTGAAAGCGTTCTCATACGGCACGTGATCGGGCACTTTCAGCCAGTGTTCGAAGTAGTTAATGGGGCTCTCGATATCCGGGTTCCAGACCGGCCGGGGAGTGGCTCCGTAAGGCTGAATCCAACAATGACGCAAACCCGCTACCGCGCTGCCCAAGGTCCCATCGACCTGTAAGGTAAACAGATCATCCCGACGCACTCGCACGCACCAAGAGGAGTTGATGTGTGCGATGATTCCCCCTTCCAACTCAAACGTAGCGTACGCAGCGTCCTCCGCCGTACACTCGTACCAGTTGCCGGCCTCGTCTCGCCGGCGCTTGATGTGGGTGGCTCCCAGGCAAGACACGGCCTTGACCTCTCCGAAGAGGTTGTCCAGTAGATACCGCCAGTGGCATAGCATGTCCATAATGATCCCCCCGCCATCCTCCTTGCGGTAGTTCCAGGATGGCCTCTGGGCAGGGATCGGATCACCGGCGAAAACCCAATAGCCGAATTCTCCCCGAACGGCCAGAATCTCGCCAAAGAACCCGGTTTCCTTCAACATCTGGAGCTTCCGCAAGCCGGGCAACCACAACTTGTCCTGGACCACTCCATGCTTGACTCCGGCTTGCTTGGCCAGCTGATAAAGCTCGTAGGCCGCAGCCGTGCTATGGGCGCTTGGTTTCTCGCAGTAGACATGCTTGCCTGCGAGGATGGCTCTCTTGACCGCCTCATAGCGGGCCTGGGTGATCTGCGCGTCGAAATAAACCTGATACGCCGGATCGCTCAACGCTTCGTCCAAATTCGTGGTCCATTTATCGACCCCGGCCATCTTGGCCAGCTGTTCCAGCTTCGAAGGATTGCGGCCCACCAGCAGCGGGTCAGGCATGATCACTTCCTCCGGCGCCAGTTTGATACCGCCTTGCTGGATAATGGCCATAATCGACCGCATCAGGTGCTGGTTCGTTCCCATCCGGCCGGTGACGCCGTTCATGATGATGCCTACGCGATGCACTTTGACAGAGCTCATGGGTAGTGGCCTCCGTGGCGTTGAACGGTTTGAAACGCTTGACGCTAAACAGCTCAATCCTTAGGCCCGCCTGTGAACTGCGGCCAGGCGCCTTCCGGTAACGGCGGGGCTTCGATACCGGCCCGCGGCAGCGTGCCCTCCAATTCCTGCCGCCAATGAGCCACTTCGCCCGCCGGGCCGTAGCAATAAATCATCTTCAGCGGGGTATCGCCAATATTGGTCAGCTGATGATAAACGCCCGGGGGAATGTAGACCGCCTGGCCCGCAGTTAAGATCTGGCGCTCCTGTCCCAGGCACATCTCACCCGTCCCCTCGAGGATGAAATACACCTCCTCTTGTTCCTGGTTGTGCCAAGGCACTTGACCGCCGCGAGGTTCTAACGTGACCAGCCCGATGCAAAAGTGCTGGGCCTGGATGGGCGACTGGCCGCCGACGATGTTCTGCGTGCGGCGGCGCGCAGGATAAACACGACCTTCGATCTTGCTCAAATCCGCGATGATCATGTGGAACTCTGAACCACCACCGTACCAAAAATCGCTGCCAGGAGCGTGCCCACGGTTCATAATGAATCCAGCAAGGAGGTAAGCCGTGAACAGAGAGCACTCGGTGGCGGGTATGTCGCGCCGGGGCTTGCTCGGCGTCGGGGCGGCGGTTCTGTTCGGGAAAAAGCCAGGCCGGACGAGCGACGCTCGACCCGCAATTTTGGGCGGTGAGCCTGTGCGCCGCAAGCCCTTTCCGAGCTGGCCCCAGGTCAACGAGCTGGACGAGCGCAACTGGCTTCAAGCGCTGCGGGAATGCAAATGGTGGCGCCGGGAGGGACATTTCGTCGATGAGTTCGAGCGCGCTTGGGCGAGCACCCTGGGTGTCAATCACTGTATCGCCACGGCCAACGGCACGGGCGCGTTGATGGCTGCGCTCGAAGCTTTGGAAGTGGGGCCAAAGGATGAGGTCATCGTCGGTCCTTACACCTTCATCGCCACGGTCAATGCCATTCTGGCTCGGTACGCGCTGCCTGTGTTTGTGGACACCGATCCGGAAACGATGCTGATCGACCCGGCCAAGATCGAAGCCGCCATCACACCCCGCACCCGCTGTATTCTCCCTGTCCACATCGGCGGGAACGTAGCAGACATGGACCGGATTCTAGAGATTGCGAAGCGCCGGAACATCCCAGTGCTCGAGGACGCTTGCCAAGCCCACCTGGCGGAATGGCGCGGCCGGAAAGTTGGGGGTTTAGGGCAGCTCGGTGCTTTTAGCTTCCAGAAGTTTAAGAACGTCCCCGGTGGGGAAGGCGGGGCGGTGGTGACCAACGACCGTCAGCTGTACCTGCACGCTTATGGCTTCCACTCCCATTACCGCAGCCCGGGGGAGAACGCTCCCGACTTGGCCATCTGCCGCAACGGAATCAACTTGCGGATGCCCGAGTTCCAGGCAGCCCTGTTACTGGCGCAGTTGACCCGCAGCGAGCAGTACGCCCGCAAGCGCGAGGCGAACGCCCGGTATTTGACTGAGCTTCTGGCCGAAATCCCGGGAATTCGCCCTGCGCGTATGTACCCCGGCTGCACCCGGAACGCGTACCACATGTACATGATGCGTTACGAGCCCGAGCACTTCGAAGGTCTTTCGCGGGAGATGTTCATCCGGGCCTTGCGAGCCGAGGGCATTCCGATTTCGAACGGCTACGGCCCGTTGAACCGGCACCCCTTCCTCGAACACACGCTGAACTCCCGCATGTTCCGCTCGATTTACACCGAGCAAGAGCTCAGGCAATGGCGCGAGCGCAACCACTGCCCGGAAAATGACCGCCTGTGCGAACAAGGCTTGTGGTTCAGCCAGCCGGTACTGCTCGCTGAGCAAAGCGACATGGAAGACATAGCGCTCGCCATCCAGAAGATTCGGCGCTATGCGGGTGAGCTGGCGCGCCGCTCGAGTGGCTGAGCTGGGCCGTCTGGTGGTTTGGAGCAGAGCCCGAGCGGGAAAACGCTAGCGGGAAGCTTTCAGGCCCGGCGAGGAAAAAGCTTCGGTCGCTGAAGATCCGAACAGGTGCTCGGCCATGGCGTATTTCAGCTGCTGGATACCCTCACCCGTAACGCTAGAAATCTTGTAAAAGGGCAATCCACGCTGGCGGGCGTGCTCCTCGAGGGCGCGGATGCGAGCTGGATCTTGCGTGATGTCGATCTTCGAGGCCACCACCAACATGGGCTTCCTGAGCAGCTCCTCGCTGAAGCTCGCTAGCTCGTTCAGAATCACCTCAAAATCGTGCACTGGGTCACGCCCTGTCGCGTCGGAAACATCTACCAAGTGTACAAGCAACCGTGTACGCTCGATGTGGCGCAAGAAGCGGATACCAAGCCCGTGACCGAGGTGCGCCCCTTCGATCAGCCCGGGGATGTCAGCAACGACGAACGTCCGGTGATCTTCCAATTGGACCACGCCCAAATGGGGCTCCAGCGTAGTGAACGGATAATCGGCGATCTTGGGCCGGGCCGCCGAGATGCGAGAGATCAAAGTGGACTTGCCGGCGTTTGGAAACCCCACCAGACCTGCGTCAGCGAGCAGTTTCAACACCAGTCGCAGGCGTTTCTCCTCGCCAGGGAATCCACGCTCGAATTCGGTGGGGGTGCGATGACTGGGCGTAGCGAAGCGGGCATTGCCGCGCCCGCCCCGCCCTCCGCGTGCGACCACAAAACGCTCCCACGGGCGCGTGAAATCATAAAGCAATTCGCCCGTCTCGTCGTCGTAGACCATCGTACCCACCGGAACCGGCAACTCGATCGAAGCCCCATCCCTGCCCTTCCGGTTCGAGCCCTGCCCGTGGTGCCCACGCTCGGCTCGATGCTCGGGGTTGAACCGGAAGTGCAACAGCGTGTTGTAATGCGGATTGGCGACAAGAATGACGTCACCCCCTTTACCGCCGTCGCCTCCTGCAGGTCCACCTTTGGGCACGTACTTCTCCCTGCGGAAGGCGACACACCCATCGCCCCCGTCACCCGCTTTCACTCGGATTTTGACTTCGTCGATGAACATAGGGACGTGCCTCAGCTGGTGGGGTCTGAGACGGAAAGAGCCGCCCGCAGGCGGCTCGGCAAGGCGAAGCGTATTGGAGCGTTCCGAGCTTAGGCCGTCACAGGGTGAACGCTCACGTACTTGCCCAAGCGACCACGGTCACGGAATTCGACAATCCCGCTCACCTTCGCGTAGAGGGTGTCGTCCTTGCCAATGCCTACGTTCTCGCCCGGCTTGAATTTAGTTCCGCGCTGGCGGACGATGATCGAGCCACCCGTGACGAACTCGCCATCAAACGCCTTCACGCCGAGCCGCTGGCCGCGCGAATCCCGACCGTTTCTGGAGCTACCCAGTCCTTTCTTGTGCGCCATAGTTCACCTCTACACGAGGATCTCCTCAATCTTGAGTTCGGTGTAGCCCTGACGATGACCGATTGTGCGCTTGTACTGCTTGCGGCGCTTGAACTTGAAGACGATGATCTTGTCGCCTCGCCCATGGGCTTCGACGCGTGCCCGTACCCGAGCATTGCCCAAATCTGCGCCCGTGCGGAGCTCGCCAGGTCCCGTCGAGACCGCCAGCACCCGGTGGAGCACCACTTCGGAGCCGGGTTCCGCTGGCAGGAGCTCAACCCGGATCCGGTCGCCCGGAGAGACACGATATTGCTTGCCGCCTGTTTCGACAATCGCGTACATGGAAACTGACCTTATTCGGAATTGTTAGCGCTGGGAACTTGGGGCGCCGCGGGAAGCCAGGGCGCCGCTTCAACAATATGTTACACCACTCGTGCCGACCGACGCCCCAGCCAATCCTCCTCACACGCTCTCCAACTCTTGCTCCAGCATCTGCCTACGGAACAGCTCTGCGTACCAACCCCCGCGCGCAAGCAACTCTTCCGGTGTTCCCTCCTCCACTAGCCTGCCCTGGTCGAGGACAAACACCCAGTCGGCCCGGCGCACAGCCGAAGCGCGGTGCGACACCCAGATCGTTGTGCGGCCCCGCATGAATGCCGCCAGATTGCTCAAGATTTTTTCTTCGGTGACCGTGTCCACGCTCGACAGGGCGTCGTCCAAAATCAGAATCTTCGGGTCCAACAGGATCACGCGCGCGATCGTCGTGCGCTGCTTCTGCCCGCCCGATAACGTGATGCCCCGCTCGCCGATGAGCGTATCGTAACCCTGAGGGAATGTGGCGACGTCCGGCGCTAAACCCGCTAGCTCTGCAGCCCGGCGGATTTCTTCAGCTGTAGCGTCAGGCTTCCCCCATGCGATGTTCTCAGCTAGAGTCCCGCTGAACAAAAAGCTCTCTTGCGGTACGAACCCGATGACCTGGCGTAGCTGCGCCAACCGGAACTCCCGGACATCAATTCCGTCCAACAACACCCGTCCTTCATCCGGGTCCCAAATCCGCGGGATCAGGCGCACCAGGCTACTTTTTCCCGCACCCGTCTGCCCTACGATGGCTACAGTGGCCCCAGCGGGGATTCTCAACGTCACACCCCGAAGGACCTCGGTTCCCCCCAATCGTAGACGGACGTCTTCGAAAACGATCTCGCCTTGGAGCGGCGAAGGCAGTGGCCGAGGAACTGCAGGGTCGCGAATGACGGGCTGCTGGCGGAACAATTCGTTGATCCGCTCCAGTGAAGCCACGCCGCGTTGCACCAGGTTGACCACCCAACCCACCGCGATCATCGGCCAGATCAGCATCCCCAGAAACACGATGAACATCATGAATGTGCCGATCGATAGGTTCGCTGAAAGTACGCGGTAGCCCCCATAAGCCAGTACGATGAGGAAGGACACGCCAATCAGGCTGTGTAAGAGCGGCTGGAGCGAAGCCCCCAGACGAGCCAGGCGCAGATTCTCCTCCAGGTATCGCCGGTTCAGCTCCTCAAAGTTCCGCTTCTCAGCTTCCTCCTGGGCGTAAGCCCGGATAATTCGCACAGCCACAACATCCTCCTGCAAGCGGTTGCTCATGTCGCCGAAGATCTGCTGGATCCGCTGAAACCGGCCGTGAATTTCCTGGCCGAAATGACGGACCACCACGGAGACCACGGGAGCGGGCAGCAAAGCGAGTAAGGTGAGCCGCCAGTCGAAATACAACATGACGATGATGGCAAACAAAGCCGTGGCAGCCGTATCCGCCGAGTACATGAGCCCCGGCCCCAGCATCATGCGCACTGCGTTCAAGTCATTGGTTGCCCGGGCCATGATGTCGCCCGTTCGGAAGCGCTGGTAAAAGTGCGAGCACAACCCCAGTAAATGCGCCATCAAGTCGTTCCGGAGCTCATACTCAATCTCTCTGGACACGCCGATCAGGATTACCCGCATCCAGTAAAGTAGGGCACCCTTGATCGCGGTTAAGGCGACCATGGTGCCAGCGAAGGCGAGAACGAGCTGGAAGGAGAAAGCGTGCGCCAAGGCGTCGACCCCTTGCCTGAGCGCCAATGGGACGGTCACGCTGACCAGGTTCCGGAGCAACAGGATCACCAGGCCCAGCGTCAAAGGCTTGCGGTAGCGGCGCAAGTAAGGAACCAAGGTGCTGAGGACCGTGAGCTGGGCGCGTAGAGCTGGAGCCGCTTCCCGCAGTCTCAGGCGCCCGGCCCGGCCGCCTTCACTTGTTGGCTTCATCGCGACCAGGCAACGGGTCCAGGTAGCCGACGGTCTTCAACCGGTGATAAAGTTGCTCGATCTCTTCTTCGTCTTCTTTACTGACGATCCGATAGCGTGGTGAGGGCAGACGACGGGCATCGTTTTCCCGGGAATCCGCGCCAGGCAGCATCACCCACTCCGCAGCGGTCTCCGAGTCCAGATCTAGGCGCGCCCGCCGCGCTTTCCGCCGCAGGTCCCGGACCAGCTGGGTGGCGGTCTCCAACTCACCCGGGTAGACGATGTAAAGCTGTTCGCCGCTGGCCAGTCTCAACCGTAAGACCAGTGGTGAGACCCAACCCGTCGCCTCCACCCGCTCGATGTCGTCCCAAAAGATTTTGCGGCTTCCGACCTTCAGCCAACGCGTGTGGACCTCCACCGGGGGCCGGAGCGCCAGCCACAAAGAAAAGGCGGCGCTGACCAGCAGAAAGCCGGTGGGTAACCATGCCCAGGGCCATTCCAGCGCGATCATGGCCGAAACGCCACCGAAACTGGCAGCCACCAAGCTAGCGATCCAGTAACTCCGTGCCACCCGATAACGACGTTCCATCACGGCTCCCACCTACAGGCTATCCCTTGCCGGCGCCGGCGTCAACGTCGGTCGATCTGAGTGACGCGCGTCCACACACAGCCTCATGTGCGCTGCTGGACAGCTCCTCCGGCGCCATCCTGCCCGCATGTCTTCCTGGAATCTTATCGCACCAACTCCGAGCCCGCTTATTGGCCCAGGCTCGCCGAGCATCCCGGAGCTCGTCGCTGACCGCCTGAGCAGAGCCAGTACCGAATGACCCTTGCCAAATAGTAGATCCCCGCCCACACCGTCGCCGCCGCGGCCGCCCCAAACAACGGCGGAAGCACGATGGTGACCGCCCTTACGGGCAGAAGCTCCTGGGCAATGGCCACTGCTGCCGTGGTCGCCTGAAGCGCCGTGCTGAGCTTACCCCAAATGGCAGGAGTAAAATGCCGGAAGCTGGTGGTGAAGTAGAGAATCGGCGCCACCAACAGCATCACGGCATCGCGTCCGAGTACAATCCCGGCAAGCCACACCGGTAGCCGCTCCGCCACGGCCAAGCAGACATAGGTCAGGCTCAGGAAGACCTTGTCCACCACCGGATCCAGGTAAGCGCCGAAGCGGCTCGTGGCAGCGTACCGCCTGGCCACCCAACCGTCAAAAACATCGCTGAGCGCCGCACAGGCGAAGATGGCGAGGGCTGACCAGGTTCGCTGGCGCAGCACCATGACAGCGATCACAGGCGTGAACAAGAGCCGCAGCAGCGTGAGCCCGTTAGCTACAACAACTGCAGGACGCATCAGCGGACCGGGCCGTAACTGATCAGCATACCAGCCCAGCAGCCACCGTAGTCCGCTCCAGAGTCACCACTTCGTAAAGCCATGGGTTGGCCATGATCCGTGAAACCAGCGCCACGTGCATAGCGTGGCCGGCGCGCTCGGCAATGACGTGCCCCAGCAATGGTCTGCCCAGCAATGCCAGATCCCCAATCAAGTCCAGGGCTTTATGACGGCAACATTCGTCCGGGAAGCGCAACCCATCGGCGTTCAGCACACCTGTATCGTCAAAGCCGATGGCATTTTCCAGGCTGGCCCCGCGGATCAAACCCATCTCGCGGAGAGTCTTCAGATCCCGCGTGAACCCAAAGGTTCGCGCTGGCGCAATCTCACGGGCATAGGCTGCTGGGGTGAGTTCCAACTCTAGCCGCTGGCGACCAATGAGCGGGTGATCAAAAAAGATGTCACACGTCAAGCGAAACGTGTCGGCTGGCTCAACGCGCACACTTCTTCCTTGCGCCTCGACGGCAACGGTCCGCAGGATCCGCAAGTATTGCCGTGGGCGGTGAGAAGCTTGAATTCCAGCTTCCAGAATCAGCTCCAGCCACGGCAACCCGCTGCCGTCCAATACAGGGACTTCCAGGTTATCGATTTCGATGCGGGCATTATCGATGCCGAGGGCATAACAGACGCTCAGCAAATGTTCCACCGTAGAAATCAGCACGCCCTTCCGCATAAGGCTGGTAGCGTAGCTGACTCGGGCAACGTGGCTCCAATGAGCGGGGATTTCGAAGTCTTCCAAGTCCTTGCGTACGAAGACCAGACCAGTACCGGGCGGGGCGGGACGGAGCGTGACCGTGACCGGCACCCCACTGTGCAGGCCGATCCCTCGGACCTGGACCGGCCGGCGCACGGTCTGCTCGTAGAGGGGCAGATGTTCGAGCAGTGGTGTGGCCACGCTGTGGCTTTAGCACGTCGGCTGCCGCTCTGCTAAGTCGTTGGTCTGACGTGGCCACGCTGAGCCGACTGAGGCAGGAACGCCACAATTTGCCTGCTACAGGCCGACAACTTCGCCACACCCCGGCTGCCAAGCCCGCCGCGCTATGATGAGGGGCGTGCAGCGTCCAAGCCTTTTCCTAATCGATACATTCGGGTTCCTCTTCCGCGCCTATCACGCCCGGGCCCACAGCCCTGCGCCGATGATGCGCACCCGCAGCGGCCTGCCGACCGAGGCCGTTTACATCTTCCACAACATGCTCCGCAAACTCCTCAAAAACTACACCCCCACGCACTTAGCCGCTGTCTTCGAAAGTAAAGAGCCGACCGTCCGCGAGCAACGCTACGAGCAATACAAGGCCAATCGGCCGGCCCCCCCGGAGGAATTCCTCCAACAGCTCCCTTATGTGGAACGGCTTCTCCGGGCTATGCGCATCCCTACGCTGGTCTACCCCCAGTACGAAGCCGACGATGTCATCGGGACCATTGCCACTCAGGCAGCCGCACAAGGCATTGATGTGGTCATCGTGTCAAGCGACAAAGACTTGCTCCAGCTGGTGGATGACCGAATCCGGATGTATGACCCTGCCAAAGACATTTGGTTCGATCGGCAAACCGTCCAAAGCTATTTGGGAGTGCCGCCGGAGCGGGTCCCCGACTTCCTGGCCTTGCGGGGCGACCCCATCGACAATATCCCTGGAGCGAAGGGGATCGGTGAGAAGGGCGCCCGAGAGCTGATCGAACAGTTCGGATGCGTGGAGGAAGCCCTTGCCCACGCTGCTGAGGTTTCTCGAAAGAACTACCGCGAGAGCCTGGAGACCCAACGAGAGCAGATTCTGCTGAGCAAGGAGCTGGCGCGGGTCCACACTGATGTCCCCCTGGAGTGGTCGCTGGAACAATTGCAGCGGAATGAGCCGGATCGCCGCGCCCTCGGCCAGCTGTTCCGCGAGCTGGAGTTTTTCAGCTTGCTC
>JAUQPO010000058.1 GCA_030550335.1 Acidobacteriota bacterium | reverse complement strand
ATCTATCGGGACGCCAGTACCGACCGGTTGTGCGTACTGGTGCGGCGCCGCGATGGCCACCTAGATTTAGTGGAAGCCTGAAGCGACTTCCCAGCGACGCACATTAGAACCCATCGATGGCGCGAACTCCCTCGAAGGCCCAGCAACCGGAGTTGGTCGTCATTACCGGGCTGAGCGGCTCTGGCAAGGGCACAGTGTTGAAGTGCCTGGAGGACATGGGCTATTACGCCGTCGACAATTTGCCGGTGGAGCTCATTCTTACCTTCGCCGAGCTAACGGCCGATTCTCCGAACATCAGTCGGGCCGCGGTCGTTGTCGACATCCGCGAACGCGAAGGCTTGCAGAAGTTTCCAGCTATCTACCGCAAGCTACGACGATCCATCCCGACGCGGCTGCTATTCCTGGACGCTGACGACCAGACACTGGTGCGGCGTTTCAGTGAAACCCGCCGTCCTCACCCTCTGGGAACCGGACGGTCCATCCTGCGGAGTATCCGGGCCGAGCGGGAACAGCTGCAACCCATCCGGCAGCTGGCTGACTACACGCTCGACACGTCGAAGTTCAACGTACACGAACTGCGGGAGGTGGTGCGCGAGCTGTTCGCCGGCGATAACGCCCGAGCGGGCATGATGATCTACGTCACCAGCTTCGGTTACCGACACGGGATCCCGCCCGAGAGTGACCTGGTCTTCGATGTGCGCTTCTTACCCAACCCGAACTACATCCCGGAATTCCGCCCTTTGAGCGGACGTCACCCCAGGGTCGCTGCCTTCATCCGCAAACACGCCGAGACCCAGGAGTTCCTTCGGCGAGTGTCAGACCTCCTGCTGTACCTGATTCCTCAGTACGTGCGCGAGGGCAAGAGCTATCTGACGATTGCCTTCGGCTGCACAGGCGGGCATCACCGATCCGTTATGATCGCTGACGAAGTTCGCCGTATTTTAGCCCGGGCGGGCTACAAGGTTAAGGTTACGCACCGGGATCTGAACAAACCGGCCTGAGCGATCGTTCCGAAGCCCGCGGGCAAAGAGCAACCGGGGCATGCGATCCTTGTGGACAGCGCGCTATGCGAATCGTTGAGATCGAGACCTACATTGCCGGCAACCCATGGAAGAACTGGCTATTCACGCGCGTCCTCACCGACGAGGGCATCTACGGGGTTGGCGAAGGCACACTCAATTGTTTTGCGCGCACGGTAGAGGCGGCAATTCACGAGCTCAAACCGCTGGTGCTCGACCTGGACCCGTTCCAGATCGAATTGCTTTATCAGCGACTTGTGCGCGACGTGTACTCTGAAGGTGGCCAGATCCACATGTGCGCGGTTGCGGCAATCGAAATCGCATGCTGGGACATCATTGGCAAGGCCACGGGCCAACCTATCTACAAGCTCATGGGTGGGCGCTGTCATGAAAAGCTCCGCGCCTACGCCAACGGTTGGTACCGCGGGCCCAGAACGCCAGAAAACTTCCACGACCGTGCAAAAGAGGTCGTTCGCCGTGGCTACACCGCGTTGAAATTTGACCCGTTTGGCAACAACTGGCGGACGTTGACGCCTTACGAGTTCGACCTGAGCATCGATATCATCCGGGCGGTACGGCAAGCAGTGGGGCCATCGGTGGACATCCTCGTGGAAGGGCACTGCCGGTTCAATGTGGCCACGGCAGTGCGATTGGCGGAAGCGATGGCGGAGTTTCGCCCAGCCTGGTTCGAAGAACCGGTCCACCACGAAGACCTGCGAGCCATCATCGAGGTGGCTCGTCGGAGTCCCGTGCCCATCGCCACTGGCGAAAGCCTGTCTTCGAAACAACAGTTTGCCGAGTTGCTCCAGCACGACGTGATCAGCATTTACCAGCCGGAACCCCTGAACCTGGGTGGGTTGTGGGCAACCCGCAAGGTGGCTGACATGATCGACGCCCACTACGGCGTCGTGGCGCCGCACAGCGCTCAAGGTCCCATCTGTTCCGCAGCATGCGTACAGCTCAATGCCTCTCTACCGAACTTCTACCTGCACGAGATCTTTGACGAGTTCAACGAGCCGTGGGAGAAGGACATCGTCACAGCGCCGGTAGAAGTCAAAGACGGCTACATCGTGATTCCCGATAAGCCCGGCCTGGGGACGGACCTTAACATTGAGGAGATCCAAAAACATCCTTACTCCCAGGAAAACTACCTTCCGCTATTCCAACCAGACTGGGAATGGCGTCGCGGTGGAAGGACTCAGCACCGCTCGTGACTCGGGCGCTGGAGCTAAGCTCGGCAGGTCGAAGCAACTAGGGTCACACGCAGCGGTACACTCACCCAAAGAAACATCGCTGGTCGCTTGGCCCCCATTGGCCGAGTCTCGAGCGGTTAAGGCAGGCGGAGCAACCAGCTCATTCGGGGCCTGCAACAGGTGCATCCGCTTGGCCGTGATCTGGCTCTCCTGGCGAGGATCGAGTGAGCGTTGTCCACTGACATTCCGGCGGGGCCCGCGGTGGACATTTGGGTTTGCTGTTACGTGATCTTTACACTATCTTCACAGAATCTTTACACTCAGGTTATGTGGCGAGAGCGGGGTCGCGATCACGGCCACCCCTGAGTGAGTGCCGGTTGCGGATGACTCGCCATCGACCGAGGAGAGCAGTTGTTGCGTGTTGGGAAACAGGTGAGTGCGGCGCGCTTACAGCGGTGAGAAATAGCGTTTATGCGCTCATACAAGAACGTATCGACCCTAGTTCTCGGTTTGCCGCTGTTGTTGAGCGGAGCGGAATGGCAAAACGAGGCCGCGGTGAATACTGGTGTGGGCCTATCCTCGCGCTGGCAACTGACGGTTTACACCCGTGGGCGCATGGTAACCGGTGCGAGGCAGTGGAATGACGTGAGCATCGTTCCTCGTCTCCAATATCGCTTTCGGCCTCGCATGAATATCTTGTTAGGTCACTTCCACACCTGGGCGCTTGGCAGAGACGAGGCTTGGCACGAGACGGATCGGCCCTATGCAGGCGTCGAATTCGGGCTCTGGCGGACTCGTCAATGGACCTTGTCCCATCGCACGCTTTGGGAACGGTTTTTCGTGCACGGAGGGCCGGACTGGAACCGTTATCGGACCCAACTCCAGCTGTACGGGCAGCTACGCCCATACCATCCGTACGCTTCCGTAGAGGCTTTCTTCGACCAGCACGGATCCCGCACGACCCGGTACAGAAGCGGCCTGCGGATTGACGTAGGGCGGCATCACGGCATCGAATTCGGATATTGGTACGAGAGGAGAAAAGTGGCCGGGCCCGGCTTGCGACACATGCTCGTTGTCTCTGTGCATTTGTACTTTCCGGGGCTGGCTCCGGATAGCTAGGCCAGAGCTTTGTTGGTGAGCTCCTCGTTAAGGTGGGGACTAACTCGGAGGAGGGTATGATCATGCGCCGCAGGGAGTTCCTGGGGGCTTGTGGGGCCGGTACCTTGGCCAGAGTTGTAGCTCGCCCCGAGCCCAATCGCTCGACCCTCAAGCCGGTGTTGATGAAGTTGGGATGCCAAAGTGGACCAACGACGGATGAGCGGTTGCAGTTTTTCAAACGTCACGGGGTCGAACACATCTGTGGCTGGCCGGACAACTGGGAGAAGCTGCGGTATTACAGCGTGGAGGATCTATCGCGCCTTCGAGAACGGTGTGAGCGTCACGGAATCAAGCTGGAAATGGTGCAGCTGCCGCTGTTGACTTCCACACACATCGACCACCAAGCACGGCCAGCGATCCTTCTCGGCCAAAGCCCGGAGCGGGACCGGGACATCGACGATATCATCCGCACTTTGGAGAGCTGTGCCAAGGTCGGCGTCCCGATTGTGAAATACAACCTCAGCATCCTCGGAGTGCTCCGCACGGGCTATAGCCCCGGGCGGGGAGGCTCACGGTACAGCACTTGGAAACTTGCGGAGGCCAAACCGGGCAAGCCGCTGACCCGTGCAGGCGTGGTTGACGCGGACCTATTCTGGGAGCGAATCACATATTTCCTGGAGCGCGTGATCCCGGTGGCGACCGAGTTGAAGGTCCGCATGGCATGCCACCCCCACGACCCAGGGGTCCCTGCAGAAGGCTATCAAGGCGTAGTCCGGGTGCTCGGGACGGTGGAAGGGCTGAAGCGCTTGGTGAGTATTCAGGAAAGCCCTTACCACGGCCTGAATTTCTGCCAAGGTACCGTGGCGGAGATGTTGGAAAATCCCGCCACGGAGATTTATGAGGTCATTCGCTGGTTCGGGGAGCGAAAGAAGATCTTCAACGTTCATTTCCGGAACATCCGGGGTCGGCGGGACGATTTCATGGAGGTGTACCCGGATGAGGGTGACGTCGACATGGTCCGCTGCGCCATGATCTATCGCGACGTCGGATACGATGGCATGCTGATGCCCGATCATGTGCCGTTTCACCCGCACGACCCGGATCGCAGCCAGGCCTTCGCTTTTGCCTACGGGTACATCCGGGGCATTCTGCAAAGCTTACAGTACCTACCCAGCGCCTGACCAACGCTGAGAATGGCGCACCGGTACTTGATGTTCTATAAACCCTATGGCGTGGTGTCTCAGTTTCGTCCCGCTTACCAATCGCAAAAACCCACCCTGGCGCAGTTCATACCGGTGAAGGACGTATATCCGGTGGGGCGGCTCGACGCAGATAGCGAAGGCTTGATGCTACTGACTGACGACGGCTGGTTGCAACACCGCCTGACCGATCCTCGTTACGGCCATCCGCGTACCTACTGGGTTCAGGTAGAACGGATTCCCTCCGAGGAAGCGTTGCAGCAACTGCGCGAGGGCGTCTGGATTGGTGACTACCGGACTCGGCCCGCTGAAGTCCGCTTGTTGCCCGAGGAACCACCGTTGCCCCCACGCAACCCTCCTATCCGTTATCGGAAGACTGTTCCCACGGCTTGGCTTGAAATGACCCTGTACGAAGGCAAGAACCGTCAGGTCCGGCGCATGACGGCGGCGGTCGGCCATCCCACGTTGCGGCTGGTGCGCATCGCCATAGGCCCGCTGCGGCTTCAGGGTTTGAACCCGGGCGAATGGCGATGGCTCACCCGGGAAGAACTTCAACAGCTCACCGAGTGGGCCCGCGCGGTGCGGCCATCTCGCCCAGTTGTCCGATCCGGTCTGCGAGGGCCGGAATCACGCTGGACATAAGACCAGCTTCCCAACTCCATCCGCGTAAGCTTCCAATTGCTCAAAAGCCATCTGAGCTTCGGCCAGAGGGCGGACGTGCGTGACGATGGGAAGGAACCGGCGGGGATGCTCACACAACAACTGGATCGCCACGCTCGTCTCGCGATTCGACCGGCGGACGTTGAATATTTGAATCTCGCGGCGCCGAGCGGTATGAAGGTTCAGCGACACGGAAGGTTCGTAGGGGATGCCGGTGATGACCAGTCGGCCTCCGTGGCGCAGGCTGGCCAAGGCTTGATTCAAGCTGTCGCCACGCGTAGCGCACTCGAACACCAGATCCACGCCACGCCCTCGAGTCAGACTGCGCAACGCGTGGGCTGGGTCAGTCTGGAGCGGATCGATGGTCTCCGTAGCTCCGATCCGCCGGGCCAACTCACGCCGTGCCGGTACTGGTTCGACCGCAAAGATGCGGGTGATGCCGGCCAGCACCAGGCAACCGATGGTCAGCAATCCGATCGGCCCCGCACCGAAGACGGCCGCTGTCTCGCCTAATTGGGGTCGGCCCAAGCTCAGCGAGTGCAAAGCCACGGCCAATGGCTCAAATAGCGTGGCATGCGCGTCGCTGAGCTGCACGGGTTTGGTCAGGAGGTTGGCCGCAGGCACCACGGCTAGCTCGCGCAAAAAGCCCGGCTCGCCCGGTTGGCTGAAGAAGCGCAGGTTGGCGCAAAGATTGTGCCTGCCAGCTAGGCAGTACTCGCAGTGGTAGCAGTACACAGCCGGCTCGATCAAGACGGCATCGCCGGGTGCGTAGCCGGTGACCCCGGGCCCGGTCTTGAGGACTGTGCCCACGGGCTCGTGGCCCAGAACCATGGGAAAAAGGGCTGGCATGTCGCCGATCGCGCCGGTTACGAAATTATGGAGGTCCGAGCCGCAAATGCCCACTGCGCGGACCCGTACCTGAACCTCTCCCGGGCCCGGTTCAGGGGCAGGGCGATCCCGCAGCTCGACGCGGCGGACGGCAACTAATTCGGCAACCGTCATTCAAGCTCGAACGAGCGGATCATTCCCCGGCGGTTGATGCGTCACTTTTTGAAGAGATTGTTGAACGCCGCCCGCGCGTCGGCTGGTGTGCGCGGGGACAAACCCGTAGCCAACACCGAACCGCTCGAGCCTGTGTCCCGTGCCACTGTCACCCGAGGCGAGAAGTAAGGGCAATTGTTAGGCTCATCCTTGCGAGCGATCCGCTCGGTAATGGGTTTGGCGCACTGGAACCGCAACGACGGCTCAAAGTAAGCGCACTGTTTACAGCAATGCAGCGCCGCGCCGCACTTAGGGCAATTCCCATTGAAGTCCGTGCCCGTTGGCAGCGTGGTCGAGCAATTGTAACAGCGCGTTGCCACGACCGTTTGCACCAGCCGGGGGAGCCTGGGACCGGTCACATCGATGGGTTCCCGCGGCCCCCGCCGTCGCTCCTGCCTCCGCTCTTCGTAGTATTCGCTGTCTTCCATGTAGCCGCGGTGACGGTATTTGCGTTCGCTCATTGTGAGGTGCCTCCTTTTTGGAGCGCTCAGCTTTGGTCCCAGGAGGGACAACTGCAGGGCGTCTGAGGGGTGTCCCGGCGCTTTGGGCCGACCACTATTCGTCTGGTGAGCCCCTCCCACCCGCAGCTTGGCATCGTCGTGTCGCCTCGGGGCGCTTTGCAGTCCTCGCTTCACGGCGGTGGGCAGTTCCCCACAGGCGGAAGCGACCTGGCGAGCTAGAGCTCGCGGGTTTCACTACACCTCCCCACTCTTCGAACTTCACAAGATTACTGTTTATAGCACTGCGCATGGAGCGGGAGGAATGGAGATGTCAAGCGCCTTTCGGCACTACAAACCTACCCCCATTTTACGGGATAACGACAAGGACGCGTCAGGGGATCTTCCACATGGTTGGGACTGACCCGGACAGCGTACCCTAACCGGCCAGTCTGATGCGGTACAAACTCTCGGGCGAAGGTCACCCGCGAACCCTCCTGCTCTACCAATCGCATGACCACCACCTCGGTATCCTCCAAAACCCCGTCCGCGTTAACACGACCCACCACAGCCTCCACCCGGACATCATCCGGCGTCAGTGGTCCGAGCTCCAGCACCACCCGCAACGGTATGGGGCGTCCACTGACCACGGCCCGGCTGTCGACACAGCCGACCTCAACAATTCGCACTTGCTCCCAGGCCTGCTCAACTTTGTCCAACCACAGGGCTCGTCGACGAACACTTTCGAAGTTATCCTCGCGGATCTGCTTGTAAGCCCGGTGAGCCGGCTCATAAAACTGCCCCAGGTAATCCTGCAACATACGCGTGGCATTGAACCGCGGGCTTAAGTTCTTGATGCTGGTCTTCACACGGCGCATCCACTCTTCGGGCACCCCGTCTTCACGCCGTTCGTAAAAAAGCGGCACGATCTCGTTTTCGAGCAGTGAATACAGCTCTCGAGCATGCTCTACATCCTGCTCAGGCGAATATGGCTCCCGATGCCCAATTGCCCAGCCCCCGCTCAATTCGTATGCCTCATCGTACCAGCCGTCCAGGACGCTCAGGTTTAACACCCCGTTAATGCCCGCTTTCATCCCGCTGGTGCCGCAAGCCTCTTGACCGCGACGCGGGTTGTTGAGCCAAAGATCGACCCCTTGGACCATCATTCGCGCCACTTCGATGTCATAGTCCTCCACGAATACGATCCGCTTGGCTACTTCTGGATCCCGTGATTTGCGGATGATGTCGTGGATGAGCTGTTTGCCATCGTGATCGCGCGGGTGAGCCTTGCCTGCAATGACCAGTTGTACAGGCATCTGCGGGTGGTTGAGAATGCGTTTCAACCGGTCGAAGTCTTGAAAGATTAGCCCCGCACGCTTGTACGCCGCGAAGCGGCGAGCGAAGCCGATCGTGAACACGTTGGGATCGAGGACCTCTGACAAACGCCGGAGTTCCGCACTCGAAGCCCGGCGCTCCAGAGCGGCCGCGCGAACCCGGGCACGGACGTACTCAACCAGGCGCCGCTTTTGCGTCCGGTGGACTTCCCACAACTCCGTATCCGGAATGTCGTCGACCATCTCCCAGATTTCCGGATCGGTGTAGCGTTCGCGCCAGTCGGGTTGCAAATACTGATCGTAAAGACTGCACAACTCGGGGCTGAGCCACGTCGGCAGATGCACGCCGTTGGTCACGTGACTGATCGGGACTTCCCAGACCGGCAAACCGGGCCACAAGCCGCTCCACATCTGCTGGGAGACCTCCCGGTGGAGTCGGCTTACAGCGTTCCGGTAAGAGGAGGTCGACAGAGCTGCGATAGCCATGGAAAAGCGCTCGCGGTGGTTGGCGGGATTCATCCGGCCCAACGCCAGTAGGTCATCAAACGGTATGCCACATTCTTCGCAGTAGCCCTGGAAGTACTCGTACATCAGGCCGGTATCAAAGAGGTCGATGCCCGCCGGGACAGAAGTGTGCGTAGTGAAAACGTTGTTGGCCCGGCTGGCCAGGAACGCTTCGCGAAAGCTCAGCCCCCGCTCCTTCATCAGCAAGCGGATGCGCTCCAAAGCCAAGAAGGCTGAGTGCCCTTCGTTCATGTGGTAGACGGTGGGGCGCAAGCCCATGGCTCGCAACGCCCGCAGGCCACCTACGCCCAAAACGATTTCCTGGCGGATGCGGGTATGCTCGTCACCACCGTACAGCTGATCTGTGATGTCGCGGTTCTCGGGGATCGTGTTTTCGGGGATGTTCGTGTCCAGAAGAATCAGCCTGGTTCTCCCGACTCGCTGCTCCCAGACCTTCACATGCGTGAGCCCTGTGGGTAGCTCCACTTGGACGCGCAGTTCTTCGCCTTCCGGCGTCAGAACGGGCTGCACGGGGAGGGTGTAGAAGTCGTTGTCAGTGAGCCGCTCCGTCTGCCAGCCATCGGGATTCAAGACCTGCTTCAGATATCCCTTCTGGTAGAGCAGTCCCACGCCGATGACGTTCAACCCCAGGTCGCTGGCCGCCTTGAGCAGGTCGCCGGCTAAGAGCCCCAAACCTCCGGAATACATGGGCATGCACAGCGCCAAGCCAAACTCCATGGAAAAGTACGCCACCAGCAGGTCGTTGTCCAGCGGCGGCCGGTTCATATAAGCATCGAATCGCTCGCAGGCCCGGCGGTACAACGCCAAAAAACGCGGATCCCGAGCGGCTTCCTCCAACCCCTCCTGAGGAATGTTGGCCAGCATCCAGACCGGATTTTCCTTGGAGGCCTGCCAGAGATCTGGATCCAGGCGCTGGAACAGCCGGCGAATCGTGGGTTCCCACGTCCACAGAAGGTTGTAAGCCAACTCGGGAAGGCGGGCCAGCTCGGCAGGGATAGCCGGTCGTACCAGGATTTCCTTCAACGGCCGGATTTCGAAACCCATGCGTGCTGCCTGTAGAGTTAACCCTAGGTTAGCAAACCGCTTGTCAGAGCATCCCCGGGCCCGACGCCTCAGCCCCGAGCTGGTTTACTATCAGACACATGAAGTTCACACGCTTGCTCTGCGGCTTAATGGTTAGCTGGCTGCACTCACCTGCCGCCGCTGCACCCCCAGCTGGATTTACGCCACTGTTCAACGGCCGCGACCTCACTGGCTGGCACATCAGCCAGATCAATCACCACGGGAACACCACAGGCTGGACGGTAGAGAACGGGGTGCTGGTGGGGACCCAAGACCGGCCTGGCAACGGTGGGATTCTACTGACCGACCGGAAATTCAGAGACTTCGAGATCTACATCGAGATCAAGCCTGATTTCGGCTGCGACGGAGGACTGTTCCTGCGATCGAATGAGCGGGGCCAAGCGTACCAGGTGATGCTGGATTACTTGGAGGGAGGCTCAGTTGGAGGCATTTACGGCGAGGGGCTGAAGGACGTAAAGGGGGATCGCGCCCCGAATTGGCGCCAGTACTGGAAAGCGGACGACTGGAACGCGTTACTCGTACGGATCCAAGGGGAAGTTCCACGCATCCAGGTCTGGCTGAATGGGCACCAGCTGGTCGATTGGCAGGACACCGAGAATCACTTGCCGGGCGGGGCGACCGAGGGAATGATTGGGCTTCAGGTCCACGGAGGCAAGCGTTGGGTCGAGGGAGGCAAGCACCGGTTCCGTGTGGTAGCCGTGCGGGAACTGGGGAAGTAAGTTCCAGGACACGCTGGGGTATTTAAGGCTCAAATAGCTGTTGCCGGAAAGATTTATTTGCCAAATCGACCCGGACACTTCATAATGGCGATAAAGGGCCCGGTGGACCATTGGGCCCGCGACTTTCCAACACAGGAGGCCTAGCCGCAGCACCATGGATCCTCATGTAAGCCGGCGCATATTGATCTTCGACACCACCCTCCGCGATGGTGAGCAATCGCCGGGATGTAGCATGACGGTCCCGGAGAAACTCCGGATGGCCCACAAGCTGGCCGAATTACGAGTGGACATCTTGGAAGCCGGGTTCCCTATTGCCTCCGACGGAGATTTCGAGGCGGTCGAGCGGATCAGTCGCGAAGTCAAGGGACCCGTAATCGCAGCGCTGGCCCGGGCGCTTCGAGAAGACATTGAGCGGGCGGCCAAAGCGCTCGAGCCGGCCGAGAAGGCTCGCATCCATACCTTCATCGCCACCAGCGATATCCACCTGAAGTACAAGCTTCGCAAGAGTCGGCAACAGGTCCTCGATGAGGCTGTCGCCGCCGTCGAGCTGGCACGCCGGTACGTCGACGACGTGGAATTCTCGGCTGAAGACGCAACTCGGACGGACTGGGACTATTTGGAGCAAGTTTGCAAGGCGGCTGTGGCCGCGGGGGCTAAGACCATTAACATCCCAGACACCGTGGGATACAGCATTCCCGACGAATTCGCTGCGCTGGTTGGGCGGATCGTGCAAGCCTTAGGGCCCGAAGTAGTGGTGAGTGTGCATTGTCATAACGATCTGGGGTTGGCTACAGCGAACTCGCTAGCGGCTGTGCAGGCGGGCGCCCGACAGGTCGAGTGCACGATCAATGGGATTGGCGAGCGCGCAGGCAACTGTGCGCTCGAAGAAATCGTCATGACGTTGAAGGTGCGGCGCGATCGGTTGCCTTATGAGACGGGTATCGTGACTCAGCAGTTATTCCCCGCCAGCCAGTTACTGGCCTCGTTGATCTCGTTCGGCCCACAGCCCAACAAAGCCATCGTGGGAGCCAACGCGTTCGCCCACGAAGCGGGCATCCATCAGGACGGCTATCTGAAGGAACGTACTACCTACGAGATCATGGACCCCAGGGACGTAGGCGTGCCCGAGAGCCGGCTCGTGCTGGGTAAGCACAGTGGGCGGCACGCTTTGCGCCAAAGGTGCAAGGATCTGGGCTTCGAGTTGACGCGGGAGGAGGTCGACGAAGTGTACCGGCGGTTCATTGCGCTGGCCGACCGTAAGAAAGGCGTGACGAACGACGAGATTGTAGCGATCGTACGCGAGGTCATCGGCGCAGGGGTTCGCTCCGCGCAGAGCTGACCGGCGAGTTCCCAGGCGCTTCCGCAGTAAAACATTCAGCAGCGGAGCTTGGCCAAGGAAGATGGAAGACGACTCATGCGGCTGAAGGTTTTAGTGCTCGGTGGAGATGGTATCGGGCCGGAAGTGACGGCGGAAGCAGTGCGAGTGCTCGAGCATGTAGCGCGTCGCTGGGGCCATGAGCTGGAGCTGATGGAAGGGCTGATTGGCGGCGTGGCCATTCGCCAGAAAGGCCATCCCTTGCCAGAAGAGACGGTACGGATGGCCGAACAAGCGGACGCCACGCTACTGGGGGCGGTCGGCTCGCCGGAGTTCGACGATCTGCCGCCGGACCGGCGGCCGGAAAAAGGCCTGTTGGGCATACGTAAGGTTCTGGGTGTGTATGCCAACCTGCGCCCGGTAAAGGCCTACCCGTCGTTGCTCGACGCTTCACCCTTAAAGAACGAGCGCGTAGCTGGAACCGATTTGATCATCGTCCGGGAGCTCACCGGCGGTATCTACTATGGAACACCGCGGGGCATCTTCCAGAGCGACGGCAGTGAGTATGCGGTGAATACCGAAGTATATACGCGCGAGGAGATCGAGCGCGTTGCCCGCGTCGCATTCGAGCTCGCACGGCAGCGCCGGCGCAAGCTCACCAGTGTCGACAAATCGAATGTGCTGGAAGTTTCGCAATTTTGGCGGCGCGTGGTCACCACGGTGGCTCGCGAATACCCGGATGTCACCCTGGAACACATACTGGTGGACAACTGCGCTATGCAGCTGATCCTCAATCCGCAGCGGTTCGACGTCCTGCTGACGCCGAACATGTTCGGGGACATACTCAGCGACGAGGGAGCGGTGCTGGCAGGATCGATTGGTTTGCTTGCTTCGGCATCGATTGGGGCGCGGCGGCCGTCGGGTGCATGGGTAGGGCTTTACGAGCCGGTGCACGGTTCGGCCCCGGACATCGCCGGCAAGGGGATCGCCAACCCTCTGGCAGCGATCGGCTCAGTAGCGGCCATGTTGCAATACAGCTTCGGCTTGCGCGAGGAAGCGGCCGCAATTGAGCGTGCTATTGAAACCGTTCTGCAGTCTGGACCGTGGACGCCAGACTTGCGACCGCCGGGCCGGGCAGCGACCACCACGGAAGTGGGCCAAGCGGTTTGCGACGCGATTGGTTGAGCAGGATCTTTGGAGTTGCTAAGTTGAGTGAACCATGCAACGGCCACGGACGATTATTGAAAAGATTTGGGACGACCATGTAGTGTTCGAGCAGCCCGGCAGTCCCGCACTGCTTTACATCGACCTGCACTTGATTCACGAGGTGACTTCTCCCCAGGCCTTCGACGGACTACGGAGGCGTGGGCTGAAGGTGCGACGTCCGGATTTGACGATCGCTACGGTAGATCACAGCGTGCCGACCGTGTCCAGGTCCCTTGAATTGGTGGACGCGGTGGCCCGTCAGCAGATTCACCAGTTAGAAGCCAACTGCCGTGAATTCGGCATTCCATATTTCGGGTTTGGGAGCGACGAACAAGGCATTGTCCATGTTATCGGTCCGGAGAATGGCCTGACCCAACCGGGCATGACGATCGTGTGTGGCGACAGCCATACGGCCACGCACGGCGCTTTTGGCGCGCTGGCGTTCGGCATCGGCACCAGCGAGGTGGAGCAAGTGCTCGCCACGCAATGCCTGCTTCAACGCAAGCCCAAGACGTTCCAGGTACGGATCGACGGCCGCCTACGCCCAGGGGTCACGGCCAAAGACGTGATCCTGGCGTTGATTGCGCGCATCGG
>JAUQPO010000057.1 GCA_030550335.1 Acidobacteriota bacterium | reverse complement strand
CCGGGCAGCCCGGGTCGGCATCGAGGTTGACGAATCGGCAATCGTGGTGAGCGAGCCGGTCGCGGCGGTGTGCGAGATGCTGGGGCTGGACCCGCTGTACGTGGCGAACGAAGGAAGGTTCGTAGCTTTCGTTCCCTGGAGGGATGCCGAACGGGCAGTCGCGGCGTTGCGACAGGTGCCAGTGAGCTCGGGTGCAGTCCTTGCAGGCCGCGTGCTAGAGTCGCCCGCGGGTGTGGTCGTGCTCCGGAGTGCGTATGGAAGCCGCCGTGTGCTCGACCTGTTGAGCGGCGAGCAACTACCCAGAATCTGCTGAAGACGGGGCGACGACGGTTGACCGCTTACGCTGGCCAGATTTGCCAATTCCCGCTACCAGTTCCACTAAGCGTTTGGCGTTGGCCACAGCGTACGCGTGGAAGTCGTTGTTGAAATAAGCGTAGACGGTCTTGCCGGCCTCGAGCCAAGAGCGGATCTTGCTGGCCCAAGATTCCAGCTGCTGATCGGTATACCGCGAGGCAAACAACTCCGCAGGCCCATGGAATCGCAAGTAAACAAAGTGGGTTGTGGGAACAGCAGGCGCCTGCGGGTAACGAGAAGAATCGGCGATGACGGCCGCAGCCCGGCACCGGCGAAGCAACTCCAAGATCGCTGGATCGAACCAGCTGGCGTGTCGGAACTCGAAGGCCAGCCGGTGTGAGCCACTCTCCTGAGCCATTTGGAGGAAGGCTTCCAGCGCAGGTCGGTCGCAGCGATAGTTAGGTGGTAACTGGATCAAGATGGGCCCCAGCTTGTGTCCCAGCGCACTGGCGTGCTCCAGGAATCGTTTCCACGGTTCCTCGACATCCTTCAACCGGCGTACATGGGTGATGAAACGACTAGCCTTGACCGCGAACACAAAGTCATCCGGCACAGATTCGGCCCATTGCGCGAAGGTGTCGCGCTCGGGCAGATGATAAAACGAGGCATTGATCTCGGCGCTGTTGAAGTGGCGGGAGTAGTAGTAGAGGTAGTCCTTCTGCTTGAGCGTCTCCGGATAAAAACGCCCGCGCCAGTCCGCATAGACCCATCCTGAAGTTCCGACGCGCAGTTCGCCCATCGCGGCCCCGATCCATTGTAATGACGAGCCGGCCGCCTGGCACGCAAAACGCCTGACCGCTGGCCGACTCCGGCGGCAGTAGACTGCGGGGCGCGCTTTCAGAACAGGACTTTCAGACTAGGACCTGGTGTCGCACGGAGTCCTGGGCGTACCGCCGGAGCTCGACGACGAGAGCATCTAGGCCGATCGACTTTTGGATATTCCGCCGCAAGTACCGCTCCAACTCGCCTAAGCGATTCAGCGCTCTGTGTAGCCAACTTATGTCCACCCGCTCGGCGACAGCGGTGAGCACGGCAACAATGTCGTGATTCCGGTGAGCAGTTCCAGTGGTTTGGATCCACAGAACATCCTCGAGCAGGCCGTGTAAAACTTCTAGGTACGGTTCCAAACGATCGGCCCGACTGCCGGACAGTTGTTCTGCGTATCGGGCCCAGTGAGTGAACGGCCTGGCTCCGCTGGCCACTTCCAGCCAAGCCAACATCGTCTCGCGCTGCTGATCGTAAACGGCCAGATCCAGCGTCACAGCCCGCCCGGGACAGCCTGCAGCAAGCGCCGTCCTTCGGTCAATTTGATCCAGGCCCCGTGCCTCGGCAAAGGCACGGACTTCTTCGTCGCTCAGCGGGGCCAGGTAAAAGGCTACGACGCGAGAGCGAATCGTAGGCAGCAATTCGAAGTAGTTTTCCGCGGTCAAAATAAGGGTCAGGTGCGGCGGAGGTTCCTCAAGGACCTTCAATAAGGAGTTCGCCGCCTGTTCGTTAGCTCGGTCCGCTTGATCGACCAGAAAAATGCGGTGTCGGCCCCGCATCGGCGCCAGCTGGGCCTGTTCTTTCAAGAGCCGCATCTGCTGGATGGTGATTTGCCGCAGCGGGCCATCGGGAGGAAAAGTCAGGAAGTCGGGGTGAGAACTGATCACCAACGGCTCTTCGGCCCGCTGGGTGGATGAGAGCTTGTCCCGCTCGGCGAGCAGCGCTTGGTTCTCCGGCCGACTCAAATCGTCCCGCTCGATGGTCTGCTCATCTCCCAGCAGCGCCGCGGCCAACTTGCGAGCCAGGGTTGCCTTGCCAACGCCTACGGGGCCGTAAAACAAGAGGCTCGATGGCAGGCGCCCCGCATCGAGCATCCGCTCGAGGGCTTGAACGACCGGAGCATTCCCCCAAAAACCTTTAATCCTGGACAGCACCGGCTTGCTCCAGCATACCGCGCACGGCCTGCCATACGGCCGCCTCGACGTGCTCCGGAGGCTGGCTGGCATCGATCAAGCGGTAGCGCCAAGAGTACTTCTTAGCCAATTCCTGGTAACCTGCGCGCACCCGCGCGTAGAATTCCAGCGGCTGCAGATCCATGCGGAGTTGACGCTGTCCAGCATCGTCCAAATGTTGGTTCCTATGGGTGGCACGTGCCAGGGCGACTTCTGGCTCGAGGTCAAGCAAAATGGTCAGATCCGGCTGCACTCCACCGCAAAGCAGCTCATGGAGTCGCTCGATCAAAGCGGGGCCGAGCCGCCGGCCGTAGCCTTGGTAAGCGATGGTGGAATCGGTGAACCGGTCGACAATGACCACTTCCCCACGCGCTAAGGCAGGCCGAATGCACTCTTCCAGGTTTTGAACACGGGAGGCAAAGTACAGAAGCACCTCGGTGAGCGGGACCATATTGTTGTTGGTGACGTCGAGCAGGATCCGGCGGATTTGTTCGCCTACCGTTGTCCCCCCAGGCTCACTCGTGACCAAGACAACATAGTCCGCCTGGCGCAAGCGGCTGGCTAGCCGGCTAATCTGGGTGGTTTTCCCACAGCCATCCAGACCCTCGAAAGTGATCAGCCAACCCCTGCGTCTCGCCTCAGTCGTAGGCATAGTGGAACACTTTCTTGAGGTCCTCCCACGCCTCACGTTTGGCCGCCTGCCCGGTGGGCCGGAGCAAGAACGAAGGATGGTAAGTCACCATGACTGGGATGTTCTCCCAACGGTACCATTTGCCTCGGAGTTTCGTCACACCCTCCCGAGCCCCGAGCAGCGCGCGGGCGGCCGTTGCACCGAGAGCAACGATAACTTTGGGCCGGATCACTCGCAACTGACGAAACAAGAACGGGCTACAAGTTTCGATCTCGTCAGGTCGTGGGGTACGGTTCTCCGGTGGGCGGCATTTGACCACGTTGCAGATGTACACATCAGCACGTTTCAGCGGGATGCCCTCGCGCTGAGCAGTGTTTTCGATCATCGCGGTTAACAGTTGCCCAGCCCGGCCCACGAAAGGCAAGCCCTGAGCATCTTCCTCAGCCCCAGGACCTTCGCCCACGAAGACGATCCGTGCCTGCGGATTACCATCCCCAAACACGATGCGCGTACGGCTTTCGTGCAATCGGCAACGCCGGCAATCCCCGATGTCCTGGCGGATCTTTTCAAGACTGTCTTCCGTAGGGTCGGGCGCGGCGAGCAACTCGTCAAAAATTGACACTTGAGCTACTGGGGCAGCCGAGGAGCTTGGTAACGGATCGGTTGCGAGCTGAACCTCGGGAGTCCGTACGCCCGAGACACTCGCCAATGGGCGAGTGCGGTCATAAAGGTCCCGCAACCCGAGGTCGCGGAAGTAAAGCAAACACTGACGCAGGAACTCGGGATTCATTCTCCAGCATGTAGCACCAGGCGCAAACGCATCACCTGGTCGAGAATTTTATGGGCCAACTCAAGCTTCGAAGCGCGCCCCAGGGGGACTACATCCCCGGTGCGAGTGACCAACGTGACCTCGTTCTCGTCGCTAGCAAAGCCCACGTCATCACGGCCGACGAAATTAGCCACCACCATGTCGCAGTTCTTAGTGTCCAATTTGCGCCGCGCTTCGGCGATCAGATTTTCCGTCTCGGCCGCGAATCCGATTAGCAACCGATCTCCTTTGCGTTTGCCCACTTCGGCCAAAATGTCCGGAGTAGGTTCCAGCTGCAGGTTCAGGCGCAAGGCCGTCTTCTTGATCTTCTGCCGGGCCGGCTCGGCCACACGATAGTCCGCCACGGCTGCAGCTTTGATCACGATGCTCGCTTCGTCTAAATGTTCCATGACCGCCCGGTACATCTCTTCGGCGGTCCTCACCCGAACGAGCTCCACACCCCGTGGGGGCGGCAGGTTGACCGGGCCAGAGATCAAGATCACGCGTGCACCCCGAGCCAGGGCGGCCTGTGCCAGCGCATAGCCCATCTTCCCGCTGGAGCGATTGGAAATGAATCGGACTGGGTCGATGGGCTCTTCCGTTGGGCCGGCGGTGATCAACACCGTTTCTCCCGCGAGATCTTTCACGGTGGTCCCAGCCAGCACGACCTCCGCGATCTCCTCGGGCTCGGCCATCCGGCCAGGCCCGACCATCCCGCACGCAAGTGGACCTTCGTTGGGCCCTACAATTTCGTGGCCCCGGGACAATAAAGTCTGCACATTGGCCTGGGTGGCTGGATGCTGCCACATGTGAGTGTTCATCGCCGGGGCAAGCACGACACGCCCAGTAAAGGCTAGGTAGACGGTGGTCAGCAAATCGCTGGCGAGTCCGTGGGCGAAGCGAGCTAGCAAGTCTGCGGTTGCTGGGGCAACGACCAGGACTTCGTGGTCCTGAGCCAGCCGTATATGCTCGATGCTGCTGGCCAGGGCATCATCCGAAGTGGACTTCGGGAACAAATCGGTACAGACCTTCTGGCCCGTCAGTGCGGCGAACGTCAGCGGCTGGATGAACTGCCGTGCCGCCCGCGTCATGATTACCTGCACTCGGTTGTGGCGTTCGACCAGCAGGCGGGCCAGCTCGGCAGCTTTATAGGCGGCGATGCCGCCACCTACCCCCAACAGGATATTCACCTCTCAGAGCCTCTCCAGACCGAACTCTTCCGAAGTGCGTTCCTTGTCCTTCTCCGGGTCCCAGTACTTGATCAAGCCCCGGCGTACCTCTTCCATGGCCGTCACGGTCGGCTTCCGGGTCGCCATGTGTAACAAAGAGCGGGCACCTGCCTGCAGTTGCCGCGCTCGCTTGGACGCCACGATGACGAACCGGTAGACGCTTTTTTCGGGATCGTCCGGGATCGCGTAAATGGGGTCGCGTACGTCAAATTTCTTCATGGCTCGCTCAGTCGTTTGACCGCAACGAAACATTACTCAGCCGGAAACTCTCCAGCACCACACGTGCCACGCGGTCCATGCGATGCCGCCGGCATCTTTCCGCCTGCACGATGCTCAGCAGCTGCTGGGTCGCTTGTTCCACCACGTCGTTGACCACCACGTAGTCGTATTCGAGGTAGCGTTGGGCTTCCCGCGCGGCTTCTCGCAGGCGGCGCTCGATGGCTTCTGGAGAGTCCTGGCCGCGCTGTCGCAGCCTGTGTTCCAGGATTGCCCGGGAGGGTGGCAAAATGAAGATGCTAACCACCTCCGGCAGCCTCAATCTTAATTGTCGCGCACCTTCCGTATCGATGTCGAGCACCAGGTCCCTGCCCGTCCCGCAGGCTTGCTCATAGTAACTGCGGTGCGTCCCGTAATAATTGCCGAATACCTCGGCCCATTCCAGGAACTCACCGCGTTGGAGCCGCTCTAGGAATTCCTCCCGCCCCACAAAGTGGTAGGCCACGCCAGGAACTTCCCCCGGGCGCGGCTGGCGCGTTGTATAAGAGACCGAAAAGAGCAGGCCTGGGTCACTTTCTAGCAACCTACGGATCAGCGTGGACTTGCCAGCGCCGGAAGGAGCCGAGATCACAAACGCGATGCTCATTCCAAGTTCATCACCTGCTCGTACATTTTCTCCACCAAGGTCCTCGCTGCGAGTGCAGCGGCCGTAATGTTTAACCCAGCCTGCCCCGTATTGGAGGTCTTGGAAAGGATGGTCTGGACCTCCCGTTGCATCTCCTGCAACAGAAAGCTTGCGGCCTTGCCAACTTCACCGCCTCGTTCGAGCATCCTGGCGAGCTCGTCGGCGTGCACGCGCAAGCGCGCCAGCTCCTCAGCGATATCGGTTCGGTCGGCCAGCAGCGCGGCTTCCTGCACCAATCGCTGGGGGTCCAGATTGGCCGTCCGCAAAAGCTCGCCGAGTCGGGCGGCAAGACGTTCCTCTAGCTTCGGCAAAATCACCGAGCGTTCCGCCTCCATCAGAGCGATCTGCTCCCGAAGCTCCCCAAGATACTGGCGAATCTGGGTAACCAGAGCTGCGCCTTCTCGTTCGCGGAACTGATTCAACGCCGCGACCGCGTCTCGGACCAGCTCGTACAACTGCTGCTCCAGCGCCGGCTCCGGCCCTTCGAAGTTCGGCGGCACGAGCATGCCAGGGAAGCGCAGCAGTTGGTCGATATCAGGCACGGCAGTCACTCCGCACCGCAAGCGCGCTTGCTCAAAGGCACCCAGATATGCTTCGAGGACCGCTGGGTTCAATACCGGAGCGGTAGTGGACGCACTGCGTCGGAAGTGCACACGCAGTTCCACGTATCCCCGGCGGATCTGCTCGGTCACCAGGCGCCGCACGCCCGCCTCGCAGGGTTCAAGCTCTGGACTGAGATAGATGCGTAGCTCCAGGCCTCGGTGGTTCAGACTCCGCAGGGTCAGCGAGAAATCGCCCTCCGGGAGCTGCCGGCGCAGGTGGGCGAAGCCGGTCATGCTGCGAATCGCGCTTGCTGTCCCGTTCATGGCACTGCAGGCGAGTCGGCCTCGAAGAATTGCAGTTCATGGAGCCGCTGGTACAAGCCCCCCTGTGCCAGCAGCTCCTCGTGCGTGCCTGACTCGACAATCCGGCCTTCGTGAAGCACGATGATCTTGTGCGCCTGGCGCACGGTTGACAGCCGGTGAGCAATCACGATCACGGTGCGGCCGGCCATCAGGTTCGCCAGAGCTCGCTGCACCAGGGCCTCTGATTCCGAGTCGAGGTGAGAGGTGGCCTCGTCCAAGATCAAAATCGGCGCATTCTTCAGCAGGGCCCGAGCAATCGCGATCCGCTGACGCTGGCCACCGCTCAGCTTGATTCCGCGTTCGCCGATGATCGTGTCGTAGCCCTTGGGCAAAGCTTCGATGAACTCCTCGGCCAGGGCAGCGCGAGCCGCGTGGCGGATCTCCTCGTCGGTAGCGTTGCGGCGCCCGTACCGAATGTTGTTGGCCACCGTGTCATTGAACAAGAACGTATCCTGAGAGACGATGCTGATCTGGCGGCGGAGGCTGGCCAAGTCGAGATCCCGGATGTCGATCCCGTCGATTCTGATGGCGCCTTCGGTCACATCGTAAAACCGCACCAGCAAATGCGCCAGCGTGGTCTTACCGGCTCCGCTAGGACCTACGAGCGCCACCACGGTTCCCCGCTCCACCGTAAAGTCAATGTCTTGGAGCCTGAATCCATTGGAGCTGCCAGGGTAGCTGAAACCTACGTGTTCAAAGCGAATTTCTTTCTTGAAACCCTCCAAGCGGATCGGCTTCGGCCGATTACACACCCGGGCAGGCTGGTCCAGGTATTCGAAGACTCGCTGCGCTGCGCCGAGAGCTTGCTGGAAGATGTTGTAAATCCCCACCATTCGTTTGACTGGTTCGTAAAGCATGAGCAAGGCGACTACGAACGTAGTGAACTGGCCCGCCGTCATCGCACCCACCTTGATTTGCTGCCGCGCATACGTCAGCAAAGCGACGATGGTGAACGCCCCGAGGACTTCGATGACCGGCGTAGTGAGGGCTTGTTGCGCTACATAGCGCAAGCTCGCCGCGCGGTAACGTTGAGCGACTACCCGGAACCGGTTGGACTCATATTCTTCTGCTCCGAACGCCTTCACCACCTGGTGACCTGTCAGCGCCTCTTGCAAAATCTGGCTGAGCTCGGCCGCGTGGTCCTGGGCTCGACGGGTGGTCCGGCGGATCCTTCTACCGATCCGGCTGGTGGGCAGCACGACTACAGGCAAGACGCTCAAAGCAGCGATCGACAAGCGCCAATCCGTGCTGATGAGCACATAGAGCAGGGCCACTATCGTGAAGCTTTGGCGGAGGCAATCAGCCAAAATGTGGGATGTCGCCAGCTGGATCTTCTCGACGTCCAGCATAATCGAAGAAATCAGCCGTCCGGTGGCCTGGCGCTCGTAAAACTGTGCGTCCTGCCAAAGCACGTGCTCAAAGACTCGCTGTCGCAGGTCCGTAACGGCCGACAGACCCACGTAGTTGACGAGATAGTTACCCAGGTAGTCGGCCGCACCTTTGATTAGAAAAACGGCGATGATGGCGATGGCCACCATCGTCCACACGTTGTGGATCCAACGAGGAACCAGTTGGTCGAGCGTCACGTCGCGGCCGAGGAAGCTGAACAACACAACCGGCGTGTCGGGCGCAGCTGGGTTAAGCACTCGGTCGAAGACGGGACCTACCAGCAAGGCGATCGTCGCGTGCGCAGCTCCCGCCAAGGCCATGAAGACGACCGAAGCCAGTAAGGCTGGCACGTACGGCATGACGTGACGCAAAAGCCGGCCCAGGTCCTTCATGTAGCGCTCCGTAAACGCTCCATGGCCTGAATAGCCTCGCCCACGCTGATCGCGCGGATCGGGTTCGACCACAAAACCGCAGCCTGAGCCTGCCACGGTCCCCAGATCCGAGGATCTGACGGCCCGAACAACACAAGCAACGGTATGCCGAACGCCGCCGCTATGTGGGCCGGGCCGCTATCGTTTCCGACGAACAAAGAGGCATTGGCGATCAGTTCCTTGATGTGGCTCAACGGCCGACCGACCAGCGTTCGATAACGGGTAAACGGCCGAAGGTCCTCTCCGGAGGCCGCGATGAAGACGGGCTCCAACGCCCAGTTCTGCCGGACGTAGTCGGCCAGCTGCAGAAAGTTTTCTGCCGGCCAAGTTTTCTCCGGGGAAGAAGCCAGCGGATGGAAAATCGCGTAAGGCTGCGGGGGTTGGCGGCGACTGGCCACGAGGCGTGCTCGCGGGATGGGTTGGCGAGGCACACCCAAATAGAACATGGCCGAGGCTAAGTGCTCGGCCGTGTGCACCACGCGTTCTTCGCCCAGGATTTCTTGGGCTCGAGGGATCAAGACGTTATACAAAGCCGCCGCTCGGAAGTGGGCAAAGCCCGCGCGCCAGAGCGCCCCGGAAGCCACGGTAAGTGCCATGCTGCGGGTCCCGCCATGCAAGTTGATACATAAGACTGGCCGCCAGCGTGCCAGCACGGTCAGCTGCGGGGGTAACAGTTCGTCCACATCGGGATTGCCTTCGAAGACGGCCCGAAAGCGATCTTCCACCACGACGCCTACCTCAAGGTCTGGCCGGGCCGCCTTCAGCAGTGCGAGCGCTGGAGTCGTCAGCACACAATCGCCCAGCGACCGCAAGCGGATGACGGCCACACGCCCACCTTGGGGTATGTGCTCCAACAGCCCGTCCATCGTCGCGGCACCGCTGGGCTAGCCTTGCTCTTCCAGCCAGCTCTCCTCAACCAGCATTACCGGGATGTCTTGCCGGATCGGATACAGACGCCGGCAGCGCTCGCATTGGAGCGCATTTTCGTCAGGACGCAAGCTCACAGGCGCTTTGCACAGTGGGCATACGAGGATCTCCAGCAGCTCCTCGCAAATCGCCATGAGCTTTGCGCGAGCCTAACCTTATTTTGCCGCCTTGGCCTCTTCGCGAGCCGCCTTCATCTCTTCCCGGGCCCGCGCAATCACCTCCAGGAATTGCCGGGCGCGCTGCTCGAAGACTTCGTACTTACCCTCCTTGATGGTTTTGGCGTCCACCAGCTCGGCTCCGACCGCTACCGCACACGCCCCGGCTTTCAGGAACTCGCCTGCCGTCTGCAGGTTCACTCCGCCAGTCGGAATGAGTTCGATTTGCGGCAGCGGAGCTTTGAGAGCCTTAATGTAGGCTGGCCCGCCCACGTTACCGCACGGGAATACCTTCACGATATCGGCACCTGCCTCCCAGGCTGTCAATACTTCCGTGGGTGTCAGTGCACCGGGAATGATTACCTTGCCATAGCGGCGAGCCATTTCGATCGTCGAAAGCTTCAGGCAAGGGGTAACGAAGAACTCCGCTCCAGCCAACATGCAAATGCGAGCGGTCTCAGGATCGAGCACAGTGCCCGCGCCAAGAACGATCTTGTCCCCGAACTGATCGGCGACCTTCTCCAGGGCCTTCACCGCGCCGGGCACGGTCATAGTGATCTCAGCGGCGCGGATTCCCCCAGCATAGATGGCTTCAATGGTACGCACCGCACTTTCGGCGCTCGGCGTTCGGATTACGGGTACGATACCAACGTCCTTGATGAAGGCCAGAACTTGCTGCTTGTCCATGCCCATGATTGTATCAGCGACGTTCGAGTCAGTAAGCCCCTGTACGCACTACCGCGAGCCGGGCTGGTACCGGCTCACGCTCAGGCAAAAACCCTACTCCACGCAGATGCTCACCGCCGGCTTTTTCGTAAGGGCGTGCCCTCTGGCTTTTCAGGCTTGGGTGGCGGAAACGGGAGCCGGTCTGGAACGACCTTCACGCCCGTCGTGAACACGAACGGCTGAGGCCCACCGCTCGGGAACGTAGCGCGGACCAAGTAAGCTGTCCATCCCTGTGCCGGAGCACGGAGCTCCACCTGCCAGGTTCGACCTGCCACCGGTTCGATCGCTTGCCCAGTCCAGGCGGCGCCAATCGTCTCTAAGCGAAAGTCCCGTGCTTTAGGGTTCGTCGCTTGCCACAGCTCCACCGTAGTTGGTGGATCGATTGCCCGAAAGCGAATGCGGTTGGCCCCGACGGACCACTGGTAGCGAGGGCGGGGCTTGTTGTGCGCGATCGCCCACACATAAGCGATCAAGGCGTCGGCCACTTCCGGCCGGTCGAGGCCATGATCGGTGTTGGGCACGTAATAGAGATGCTTCTCACCCGGCAAGTCGTCGAAGTAGAACTGCCACGAGTCAGGTAGAAAGAATTGATCCCCAGTGGAGTTCACAATGAATTTGGGCATCGTGTACCGCTCGCGGTAAGCATACGGGTCTACGAACTGCATGAGGCGAGCGAATTCACGCGTGCCCATCCAGTTCATAATGCCCGTAGCTTCGTAAGGGCGTATGGCTGGGCTCCAAAACCCATAGGCCTGCCAATGGTGAATCATCGAGCGCTCCACGTTCAGCACGTCGATCACCATTGGGATGATGGCGGCCACGCGCTTATCGACAGCGGCGGTCGTCCAGGTCGTCCAGCCCCGTTTCGACCCCCCAGCCACAACGAAGCGCTCGATCCGATGCCCTTCCGCCTTGCTGCAAAACTCTTGCACCGCATCCATAGCCCGCACGGCAGCCTTGGTCATGGGCAGGCGTGGGGCCCATTCCGGGTTGCCGGTGCGCAGATAGCGATCCCAAGCATACGCGATGAGCCAGTCTTCGACTCGGCCTTTGCTCTCTCCTGCGAACTGAAGGGGTTGGTTCGGAACCTGCCCTAAGTACGCCACAATCGCTCCTGTGCTCTCCGCGAGGCGTATCAGGCGCCGGTCAGGTGACGGTGGCTTGGGGCTGTTGTCCCCGCCGCCGATGAATAACAGCGCGGTGGTCGTGGTGACTTGCCGCGGGATGAAAACCAATAGCCAGTGCTTCCACTCAGTGCGGTCGACCTCCTTTCGGGTCAGCCATTGCTGGGAGGTGAGTTCCAGAGTGTGAATCGTCAGGCCTGCTCGCTCCAGCTTGGAAATAGGACGAAAGCTGAAGCTGGGATCGGGGCGGGCTACGTACTCGTCAAGAGGAGTTCGGTTGATCGCACGGGCTCCGAATGTCAGCGTGAACGAAGCACAAGTTGCGATGATCCACCTGTCCACTCGCTTCATGGCAGTACCTGCAGTCCTCGTTCATTTTATGCTTCAGGCAACGCACCCCGCTTCGTCAGTGAGCCGGTGGGGCTTTGGACTCCAAGCCGACGAACCCATAGCGTAACGGCGTCGGCCGGCACGCCGTCAACGCACAGTTGAACGATTGCATTGCCCGAATTTGCCAGCAAGAACGGAGCAGCCGCAGAGTGGATCTGGCCTAACGTGTCCTACTTTGCGTGCGGTAGTGGCTCGACAGTGAGCATCGGGTTTCCACTGATATTCGCTTGGGTAAGCAGCAGGACATGCTCCACTCCGGCGCCGACTGGTGAACGGAACATCTAGGTACCAGGCTCACTGACCTCCAAGGGGATCGCTTCGCGTTGTGGATAGATGTGCTGCGAGCTCGTAGCCCGGCGACTCTGAATGGTTGCCCTCGGGATCGCCTCCAATCTTAGGGCACCGCCACACCTTACCCCAGCGAGTTCCCTCTCGCTACTCCCAAAACCAACCACCAATTTGACGCCGCTTCTGGCACTTGGCCCGAATTCGTGCCGCCGTTGGCAATAGTACCGCCGTATGCTGCCGGAATACGTCCGACACTAAGTCGGATTCCCCACGGGCGCCTAAGTGGCCGCTCTGCTCTCGGTGGCTAGCGCCGAAAGGTCGACAGCAAGTAGCCGGTCGCCAACGCGAGGTCTCCGGAGCAGCGCACTAGCTCGTAGCGACAGACCCGGGCCCACCTTCGGGCAGATCCCCGGTCGACGGCCCGCTCGGCAAAAACCGGCAGGCTGGCGAGCCCGCTGACGAACTTGCTGAGGCCGGGGCCGCCCCCGCGGTTATGATGGCTCTTTCTGCTGGAGCTTGAACCCCTTGAGCACGTCTTTTCAGGGCGAGCGCACGAGCTAGCGTCACGGCCGCTCCGGCCCTCCCACCAGAGGGAGAAGCGGGTTCCAATCCCACAAGCCTTGTGATAGCGTGTTTAAATCGCAATCCCCTGTGCGGGAGAGGGCGAGGGAGACATGCAAGGCATGAAGATGATTGCCTCCAGCTTGGCGTGCTGGTTCTGGTGGAGCGCGCCCGCGCTGGCGCAGCCACAGCGCCCAAACATCATTTTCATCTTCGCCGACGACCACGCTTACCAGGCGATCAGCGCTTACGGCTCGCGGATCAACCACACTCCGAACATTGACCGGCTGGCGCGCGAGGGCATGCTATTCCGCCAGTGTCTGGTGACGAACTCCATCTGTGCGCCGAGCCGCGCCGTAGTGTTGACCGGCAAGTACAGCCATTTGAACGGGGTGATCAACAACTCGACCCCGTTCGATGGTTCCCAGCAGACGGTGCCGAAGCTTTTACAGAAGGCGGGCTATCAAACCGTGATCTTCGGCAAATGGCACTTGCAAACCCAGCCCACAGGATTCGACTACTGGGAAATCCTCCCAGGCCAGGGCGAATACTATAACCCAGACTTCCTCACCCCTCAAGGCAAGAAACGGTACGAAGGCTATGTCACTGACATCATCACAGACCTGGTCCTGGACTGGTTGAAGAACAAGCGGGACCCTTCGCGGCCGTTCTT
>JAUQPO010000056.1 GCA_030550335.1 Acidobacteriota bacterium | reverse complement strand
GGTAGCAGGGATCGAGCATGTTCGGGGTCAGCGTGCCGTGCGAAAGACTCATGCGCCGATTCCCCGCATAATCGAAGAGGTCACTTGGAGCCGGTTCCACACTCACCACGCTAAAGCGGCCGCGGCCCGTGGAGGCGTCCCGGCCGTAACCGTGCTCCCCGATCCAGCAGAACAAGCGTCGCAGGACATCCTTTTGCCAGTTGCACTGGATCCAGATATCGACCTGGGCGGGTTGTCCGGGTTCAGAGGCGCGGGGCCAAAATTCGTCCACGAAGTAGAGGCCGCCCTCGCGAGGTGTCGTGCCAGTCAGGCGGTTGATAGTGTTATGAGCTAAGCGGTTGAGTATGAACTGTACCGGAGGCGAAGAATCGTGCTCTCGTAGTCGATCCCATATGGTCGCTTCGCTCATCTGACTTCGGAGCTCGCAGAAGCACTCGACGCTGAGCCAAGCGATTTTTCGACGCTTCTTCGTTGCCTCGAGCTGCTTGAGCCATTCGCGATTACGTTCCTCTTCGGCTACCACTGTGGTCTGGGCCTCGGGAAGCGGCTTGAGTAAGGGGAAAGGGAGGTAGCCTGCGGGAAAGCCGTCCGAGACGAGCACAGGCGGTTGAGCACCAGATTGAAGCCCAGCGAGCCACTCATGGAACGTGGGTAGGCCGCTTTGCTCTAACTCTCTCTCCAAATGCAGGTAGGCCCAGCACAGATGGCCAAAGATCGTACCCGAATGGAACCGGGTACCGAAAGGCGTTTGAAGAGCAAGCCGGACAAGGAAGCGGGCTACCATGCTCAGTGCTCCTTGGCAATTAGAGCCAGAAAGTCGTAGGGCGGCTCGCTGTTGGAGCGCAGTGTCGGCATGTTGTCGAATGCTTCCTGAATGTCGACGCCATCGAGTTTCAAGGCCGAGAATCTGACCTTGCCGTAGCCCCGGGAACCCGAGCCTCCTAATGCGTCGGCCTCGAGGAGCTTGAGCCCTGCGATCAACCAGTTCAGACACTTACGGTCCGTAGCCCCGCCATCGCCGTCGACGGCATATATGCGGAACTGAATCTCCAGGTCAAACTTCGCACCTGCCGGAACGCGCTCCATGGTCCGAGGCCCTGCTTGAGCGGCTTTGCCTTGAATGCGATCGATCACGACTTCCTGCTTTTCTTCGGTGAGAGGTAGGCCGCTTTCCACAATTTGCTTCCGCCAAGCCTCGTTCAACGGTGCATCGCGGATCAGCACGCGGGTTGGGCCTCCCTGCCAACCTTCCAGCGTGGTGCCGAAGATGCGTAGTATGGGATCCGTAGCCTCATACCGCTCGCTTTTGCCGCTTCCCCACACGCTGCCGTCAGGCTCAATTCTGCCAAGAGCCCACTCAAGTAGCGACCGAACTTTGCCTTTGATCGACGAGCCGGGAATGTAGGGCTCGCCCGTATGAGGGTGCTTGATTACGGGGCTATCCAAGCCGCCGATCTCTACGGTGTCACGACCCGCTCCGATGCAAAGCCCGGTGAGGACCTCGATGCTGCCTGTCAAGGTGTGGGTGCGTAGATATTCGATGCGCTTGTGATTGTCCGCCATGGTTCGACCTCCCGTGCACGCTTTCACGGCTCACGAGCAAAAAAGCGGTGAAATCCCATTACGGCTTCGAAGTGCCGCCGAAAAGCCTCGAAATCCTTGTAGTTTTGGACGGAGGCTGTGTGGTTGACAAAGAACCGCAGGAAGTCTTCCGGTAAACGGTTGCGTTTTTGGGTATAGGCTGCCTTCGATCGAAGCATTTTGAACTGGGCCTTCAATGTTTGGAACGCCTTCTCGCGATGTTGCGGTTCTGGGGCTTGCAGCTGAATCTGCCGCTCCAACGCCAACACCGAGTCGTAAAACCGGCGCAATTGGGCTGTCCGTACATCAGCCAACCGCTTCGCCCACTCTTCCGCTTCCTGGTCCACTAGCTCCGGCCGCAAGTTCCCACCTGCGTCGTAATAGCGCACTGTGTGCGGCGCAGGTAGATTGGCAGCCTCTCGCTGAGGGTTGACAGAATGTGACCGATCCCGGGACATCTGGTGACCTCCTGTTAGCTTATTTCGAAACCCGCCGAAAACTTTTTCAACGCTGCCGGTCGATTTCCGCCTTTCGATTGCGATAAAGTGCGACCATCAGAGCGATCCTTGGGCTAACCTGCTGGCTGCCGGCCGAGCTCGTAGGGAACAAACCTAGCAGGGTCTGCTCGAGGTCTTCCGTGTTCCGAGCCACATCGGCTGTAGCCTCGCTTGTTTGTCTGAGCCGTTTGAGCAAGCGCACCACGTGGTAGAGCCAGCGCGACCGCCAACTGGCGGCGCGAAGGTCAGTGATCAGGGGCTGACGGGCGCCCGGAACTAACATGGTCTTTTGCGTGCAACGCCGATCCCGGTCAAGCATCAGCGCGCGATGCAAAAAACTTGTAGAGAGCCAACCGTTGCGGACATACTTTGTGAGCTTTTCCGCGAGTTCAAGTTGTTTCTGGTAGGCCCCCCAGCTTACAGGCTCGTGGAACACACAAATGGCGTTCCGGCTCCATTGCTTGGCGGTTTCCAGCTGGTCCTCAGCGGCGTGCGCTGCTTGAGTCAATGGCTGATGAGCCTTGATCAGCACAATTCCGGCTGATAGCGTCACGCTAGGGTTGCCGCCGGTCCAGACCTCGAACTGCTCACGAATCCGTCGAGCCAGCTCAAGTGTTTGTCGCCACGGTCCGATGAGCAACAAGTCGTCGCCCCCGGCGTACACGGTATACGTCTCTGGAAATTCGGTCCGTAGAAGCTCGTACAAGTAGCCGCTAAAGAACAAATCCATCATCCGCGATAAGCCGGTGTACCGGCTCAGGGAAAGTGTTGTTAAACCGTAGCTGAAGATCAGACCCAAGCGGTCGACATCTGCTTTGAGGACTGCCAAACACGACTCTCCCAGCCACTGGTCGTTAATGGCTTCCCGAGCCGCTTCCGCGATCATAGGAAACGGCTTGATGGAGCCAGGTCCAAGGCGCTCGCTGGGGTCCTGGCTGGCATAGACACGGTTCCACTCTTCCGCCTCTTGCTCGCTCATGCGTGGTACGTAAGTGGCGAGGCGCCGGAGGGCTTCCGGGCCGCGGGCGGTGTCCACGGACGCATACAGGCGTTGCGCGACGAGAAACGTGTGATCAATCGGCGGGCGTTGGTCATACAAACTCAAGTGCAGCCCGCTGAAAAACGATACGCTCTGCTCCGCCTTCGCAACCGACTGGGTGGTCCAGGCGATGTAGCGTGCTTTGGGCAACAGGCCTCCGACAGCGTGCTCTTCCTGGCAGACCCTACAGCGGCGCTCCGTGGTCCCATCAACGGTTTGACTCACCACGGCTGGCCGCACCGAGCAGACCTCGCACGGGCCATGTTCGAAGCGATCTTTCAGCACTACCGGCCGGTAGGCTCTTTCGAGCGGGCGGAGCTTGGCGCGGCGTACCGCGGCACCCAACTGGCTCAGCAGTCTAGGGAGCCTCTCCCGCATCAAGTCCTCCGGAGCGAAGGGTTCCGACAAAGCCAGATTCAACGTGAGTTCCCCCAGGTACCGGCAGCGCATCCATTCGTCGATCTCGGAACGGAGTTCATCGACACGAGCTTCGATGTCCCGCAAGTTGGGCACCAGGAGCAAGAAACGCCCGCCGGCATTCTGAATCTGGCTGAAGATAGGCAAGTCCAGCTTGTTCAGGCAAGCCAGCAGACCGGCTTCTCCGATCATCGTGATGAGGAAGGAGCGGGCCCGAAGGATGCGGCTGGCTCCTCGGACACGTTGGTTCGCCAGCAAAAAGATCGAGTGCTGGATGCCGGACAGATCACCGGCCAGAAAACGGAACTTCGGTGGAGATGGATCGCGGACCGCTGATTTGTCGTTCAGGGTGCCTTGTTCTTGGTGCCACAGGTACAAGGCGGCAGCGACCGCCGCAGCAGCCGAGTGATGGTCATGTAGGGAGATATCTGGCTGATCTTTCGTCGAAGAAGGCACTGCCCAAAGGAAGCGCTCGGAGAGCGAGTACAGGGCGTCGCAGAAGACCCCCGGATTCGAGCGGAGCGCAGTGCAAATTTCGTGGAACTCCGCTCGAAACTGTTCCCACAGCTGCCGGTAGCGCTCAGGGTAGGCCTGTAGATCCAACTGGGAGCGAGGTCTGGGCAGGATGGCGTTGCCGGGTACCAGCTCTTGAAGAGGGATTTTCGATTCTTTCCAGGGCTTCTGCCGGCAATTCGCGCCGAGGCCCAACTCCACTTGGGCGAATGGGTTGTCCAGAGGAGTCTTAATGAACGCGTCCCAGCCAAGCTCCCCGGCCGCCATCTCCTCCTGCTCGTCTTTTTCCTTTCGCTCCATGCTTGCAGCTAGCCGGTCGGCTTGAGCCGCCAGTTCGCCGATCCCTTGGAGTTGAGGCAAAGGGTTGTGGTGATAGACCGCTACGTCGCGGACACAACGCTTATCGATACCTGCAGGGAATTCCAGCTTTTGGTGATCGAGCCACTCGAAGAACTCCTCTGTCCAGAGCGCGTGTAAGTGCGTGTAGCGGCCTCCAGGACCTTTGGGACAGATATCCGAAGCCCGTTTCTGGACGGACTCGCTTAGCTCCCTTCGGCTTTGGTGAGCTCGCTGCAAAAACTTACCAATGTCGTGCAGGAATACTCCCAGCGTGGTCTCCAGCAGGTTCGGCACAGGATTCGCCATACTCGCTCGCTCCCGCGTTAGCTCTGCTTGATCTGGATACGATTGGCTGACAAGGCCACCCCAAAACGGGTTTCCGGCCGTTTGCCGCAAGGCGTCACTAAATAAGGTGCTGCAGCAGCCCCTAAGTTCCTCTCCAGAGTTCGATTCACCCGTGCTTTGCGTTGCAAGAAGTACTCCTTCGTCATCCCCTCTTTCAGTGCCTTTTTAACACGGGGAACGTCGCTTCGCGGAGAAGGTATTTTGGTAAAGATCGCCAGAAATTCTTTGGCGTAGGACATCTCCGGGCATCCCTCTGAAGGCACAGTCACGGGTTCCAGGCCGCGCTGCTGGCGTTGGGCGAGCCACGCGTAGAAGGCTAGGTCCACGGGCGGCAAGTGAACCTGCTGGCCGGCGGCTTGGATGTGGCACTCGCCTAAATCAATCACCAGGCTCGGTTCGACGGCTTCTTGAACGAGACGCACGACCTCGCTGAACCGCAGCTTCTGACCGATCGGGTCAGTTCGGAGCAGCGGACGCAGGCGGACGAAAGGAATGCGGGCTAGTGTAACCCGAGCCTCCCGAGTGTCCAAAGGCCGGTGGTCGGGGGGCCCTGTGTAGATGATCCGCGAGTTACGCGTCGGGTAAAAGAACTCGGGATGAGATTCGTACGGCGGGTCGACAAGCACATGGGACAGCTCGTCTTGTGGGCGCCCGAACAGCGATAGCGCGTAGGCAAGGAAGAACCCAAGCGTTTTGCGCCCTCCCGCCATGGACACGTGCAGTGCGGACCGCGGGTCGGAAGTGAACTCCTTGATGCACTCGGTAACTTGGTCAGCTACGATTTCGTTGTCGCTCTCGCTACGTATGTCACGCAGAGGCTGCCCGTTCGCGTCCAACAACACATGGATGCAGTTGGCGTCGAAGCGCATCTGTGGCAGGCCGTATTCTTCAATCAGCCTGCGGAACCATCCAGGGTCATGCCCTAGCAAAACCAGGTTCGCCCGCTCCGCCCCTTCTGCAGTAGTGATCAGGTGGATTTCGGTCGGGTAGTACGGTGGGTCTTGGTGAGCGAGCGCATACACAGTCTCGGTAACGATTTGAGGCGTCAGACCAGCGGCCAGCAGCAAGATTCTTCGGGGAAACTCGTGTGGTGCCCTGCTAAGAACGTCCATTTCCATCGGTCAACTCCATAGATAAATCACCGCATGACCAACGGGGCAGGTGTGGCAAGCTTGCCAAAGTGAACCTCGTCGACGGCTTCCAGACGGTATTGCCCCAACCCCATGCTGGTGCCCTGGCCGACCTGGGTCCACTGGCCCAGGTAGAGATAGGGCCATAGAGGTCCTAGCTCGGATGACCTCACGATGAAACTCCCGACCAAGCCACCTATCTCGAGGACAGTTTCCTGCCGACAGGAATAGCTTTTCCACTCCAGCCAGCGCAATTGGGCCTCGCAAATCTGGACCGCACGAGCGGCCTCGATCAGCTGTTTGAAAGCCCCCTTGAGCGGTTGATCAGTATGAAAGTGGCGGAGCTGGGACATTCGGCACAGCAACTGGCCAAACAAGTCCGAGAACCGAAAATTGTGTTGCTGGACGTAGCCGTTGTGACGATGTAAACGCAAAGGAGACAGCAACTCAACCCGCACGCGCCGGGGCGGCTGAGGAACCTGGGGGCTGGCTGGCGGATAAGGTTGCAGTTGCCCCGAGCCAATGGGTTCCCAGGTCTGTCCTGGAAGCGGTTCCTGGTCTACCCCCTCCAGCTCCATAAGGACCTTCGACCATATACCTTTCGCTGCAGCCTTCTCCAGGGCCAACACGATATAGCCCAGGTAGTGATTAGCCCGTCCGAATAACGTGAGGCCCAGTTCGTAACGGGAAACGGGGCGGGCGAGAGGCTTCGGCAAGCTCAAAGCGAACGGTTCCGGAGGGGCACCATGAACCTTCGTCTTTTCCGTGCCTTCTGGCAGCGGAGTTTCGAAGATGTATGCGTAGGGGCATGCGCGGTAGGCCAAACACTTGGCGCACTCCTCGTGCTGGATCGGGCAAACCACCTGTTTCAACCACTGGTCAAGCGCACTTCGCCAGGCGGAACCGGTGAAGTGTGGAACCGGCTGAGGGTTGCGGAGCACGAAGCGAAACCGGTAGCGTCCCAGAGGGAGTCGCAGATCACCAGCTTCCGGTGGTGAAACGGCAGCCGTAAATTCCATTCTCGATCCGCTTTTCCTCTTCTTTTAACCCAGAAACTCGCCGATTTCACTCAGCCATTTCGTGACCTGACGAAATTTCTCCATTGTCCCACTAAATTCGGTTCGAAATCGAAGCGTCAGCCGACGGTCGCTGCGAAATACGGCTCGGGTCGACCATTTGTGAAGTAAGCTTGGCGATGCTTCCCGCTCAGCTCGGTGACGGGTGCGCTCACTTGTTCTGGAACCCAACAAAAATTCCCAACGCCGTCTACATTCGTGTCGACCCGATGGCGAACCGTTCCGATCATTGACACCGGACCCGCAAATGTGCCTGGAAGACCGAGTATTAGACTGCTGGTGTGCGCCTGTGGCCTTGACCAGCACTCGGGCGTGCTAGGTTAGTTTGCCTGGCCGTATCCGCCCTCGAGTCTAGTACTGGAGCGCTACCGGACCAGTGTCGCGGCCGAGTGTTGGGTCCGAAAAGTTTGAACACTGCCGACGCACGTCGGGGCTCCACGAGTTCACCAGAATTGCGCCGACCCCCTGTAAAGCTACTCAGTGCAGGGAGGCGGACGAGATCATCACGTGGGCCTCGAGGACCATTGGCGCGAGCACTTGGGAATGCACCATGTAACCTCGAGCAACGCCGGCTTCCGCCAGCACTACGCTCCTTTCGGGTTGCTTGACGTAGCTGGGCCCGCCAATCGCCTGCAAGCTTACCCGTGTCACCCCAGCTGCTAGAAACCCGGTTCGACTGGCGCGACCGGACACGATCGATCATTTTCGAGCACGCATCCGAACGCAACAGTAAGGAACCAGTCCCTCGTGGGCTGGTGTGGTCTACCGTCTCCCGGCCAAGCATTTGCTGTTGGAGCGCGCAGAGCAAGGATGCATAAAAGGATCGTTGGTTACCGAGCGAGGAGCGCCTGCCAACACCAGGAGTGCCAGGAACCCGCCTCGCGTCTCGAGCGGTGCCGGCAGTACGCTGTCGGATCAGCTCCACAACGCCACTTCACCACATTCAAAAGGAGGCGGGCCGAAACCGCAAGCTTGCCGATGAACCGTGGACTGATAAAGGAGCGCTCTTCGGTGCGAACGCTCGCGGTCGGAGGATCTTCTGCGGTGTCGGCCTGGCACAAGCGCCTGAGAAACGGTGATAGACTCGGTCCACGGTATGCCGCAAGGACCATTACGAAGGGATTTTCTAAAGGGTGCCATCACGGGAGCTCTGGTCACGCCTCCGACGAACGTTACCGCTCAGGAGCTGTCACCGCTTTCCTCGGTGCTGGATGTCCGGGTGGCTGGTGCCCGGGGAGATGGGCAACAACTGGACACGGCTGCCTTTCAGGCGGCCATCGATCGGCTGAGTGCTGCGGGGGGAGGAACGCTCTACGTGCCGCCTGGGCGATACTTGCTCGGTACATTGCAGTTGCGCAGCCATGTTTTGCTGTACTTGGAGGCTGGGGCCGTACTGCTCGGCAGCCCTCGTTTGGAGGATTATCCACCCCGCATCCCCGAATTCCGGTCCTACACGGACAATTACACCGAGCGGAGCCTGATTTATGCCGAACGAGCCGAGAATGTAGGCATCGCTGGACGGGGTGTGATCGATGGCCAAGGGGCGAGCTTCAAGGGCCCGTACAAAGTGCGGCCCTATTTGATTCGCATGGTCGAGTGCCGCAGGGTCCACATTTCTGGCATTCGCCTGCAGAACTCTCCTATGTGGGTTCAGCACTACCTGGCATGTGATGACGTGTGGATTGATGGGATCGAGGTGCGTAGCCACGTCAACCAAAACAACGATGGTCTGGATATCGACTGTTGTCACCGGGTGACGATTGCCAACTGCAACATCGATTCGGGTGACGACGCCATCGTGCTGAAAAGCACAGCCGACCGGCCCACGCGCGACGTGACGATCACCAATTGCGTGCTACGCAGTAACTGCAATGCGTTCAAGCTCGGCACGGAGTCCAATGGCGGATTCCAGAATGTAGTGCTGGCTAACTGCGCCATGTACGACACTCGGCTCTCGGGAATAGCGATCGAGACCGTGGATGGGGGAACCAGTTTCAACATCGCAGTGAGCAATGTGACTATGCGTGGGGTCCGCAACCCGATTTTCATCCGCTTAGGCAACCGAGGCCGGCCATTTCGCGAAGGTGACCCCAAGCCAGGCGTGGGTACGCTCCGCAGTATCTCGATCTGCAACGTATACGCCGAAGGGGCGGATCAAATTGGCTGTCCGATTTCAGGAATTCCTGGCCATCCGATCGAGGATGTGAGGCTGGACAACATACGCATACGAGCTGCGGGTGGCGTTGACGCCGGGCAAATCCCGAAAGAGGTACCGGAAAGGGAAGCTGACTACCCGGAGTACAAAATGTTCGGTCTGTTGCCGGCCTATGCCTTCTATTGCCGGCATGTGCGCAGGCTTCGAATGTCGAACCTCGAGGTGGGCTGGGAGCGGCTGGATGCCCGGCCTGCTCTGGTCCTCGATGACGTCTCGGAGGTTACGTTACAAGGGTTGTCCCTTCAGGCGAGCTCTGTTGCCCTGCGCTTGCGCAACGTACGCGATGTGCTCGTCGGGGGTTGTCAGCTCCAGGACCGGGTGGAGGTGTTCGCCGAGCTAGAGCAGACGCCCAGTCGTGAGGTAGCGTTGGTGGGCAACGACCTGCGGAGAGCGCGCAGGCCCGCACGGGGCGGAGAAGTCTTTCTGGCCTCCAATCGCTAACGGTTGGGCTGATGCCTGACTTCAAGCCAGAGCTTGCAGGAGCAGCACCGTACTGATAGTCTGCTACCAGTATGCGGCTGCAGTCGCTAACCGGGATCCTGGTCATTTTATGGGCGGGGAGCGTTTCGGGACAAGAGTTCATACTGGTGCGGGGAGGGAGCCTACCCGGACGCCCGGATGTGCGCGTGGACGATTTTGAAATGCAGATCCATCCCGTGACCAACCGCCAGTACAAGCTTTTCATCGACGCAACCGGACATCCTCCCCCGCTTCACTGGGAAAACGGGCGCATCCCAGCTGGGATGGACGACACGCCGGTGGTGTTCGTCAACCGTCACGATGTAGACGCCTACGTCCGCTGGCGAACGGCGACCGAAGGACGTGTATACCGCCTACCTACCAGGGCGGAGTTCGAATACGCGGCCCGGGCAGGGCGTGCTGACGTGCGCTACCCGTGGGGAAACGAGCCGCCTGATGGGCGAGCGAACTACGACCCCACTGGGCAGCGGAGTTTCGCTGAATGGAGGCGATACTTGAAGCCGGTGAAAACCGGGCCGCCTAACCCTTGGGGCTTCTACGATCTGGCGGGCAATGTATGGCAGATGGTGGATAGTTATCCAGATCCCGCAACGAGCCAGTTCGTGTATCGCATCGAGAATCCCACCGAGCGAGAGACGGGCTTGGCTGGAGGGTCATGGGCACGCGGTGAATACTACCTGCGCTGTGGGGTGTTCGGGAGCGCTTCTGCGGGTATACGCCATCCGGACATCGGGTTTCGACTGGTGCGGGAGCCAGAAGGCAGCACGCACTTCCGCCGGCAGCCTAGGCGGTTGGTGGCCGCGCACGCGGGAAATGGTGCGGTGTATCTGGCTTGGCAGTTCCTACCGGATGACGGTCCTACGACCGGCTTCCACGTCTATCGGTCTATCCGGAGGGACGCTGCGGGGATTCGGATCACCACGGAGCCAATCCGCGATTCCACGAATTACGTCGACCCAAACCCACCGCGCGGCATGAGGTTGTACTACCGGGTGCGGGCAGTTGACGAACAGGGCAGAGAAGGCCCTCCCTCGGAGTGGGCGGGGATCGAACCAGGAGGGAAACGCAGCAACCTGGTCGCCGTCTTCGAGCCCACTGTCCAGCGTGGCGGCTTCGCCGCGGCGTTTGGAGATCTGGACGGTGACGGGTTGCTGGACGTGGTCATCCGTCTGGACAACGGCATCCAGGAGATGTCACGCGATCCAGGCGTACCGGTGGAATTGGAGGCGTTCACTAGTTATGGACGTGCACTGTGGCGTCGGCCGTTAGTGGATCACGCCCATTGTTTTGGAAACGCAAACAACGTGCCGGTCAATGTGTTTGACCTCGACGGCGATGGCAAGGCGGAGGTAATCGCCCGCTTGCAGGAGGGCGATGATGTCTATGTGGCGGTGCTCGATGGGATGACCGGGAAGGTCTTGCGCAAGACGCCGTGGACGCCTATGGTCTCCGACTTCGCCCGTTCCTCCACGCGGATTCACATGGCAGTAGCCTTCCTCGACGGCAAGAATCCGGCCATCGTCACCCAGACCGGGCTATACGAAAACGAGGTCATCGACGCCTATGACGCGCGGCTCCGGAAGCTCTGGACCTACCGGAGTTTTGCGGAAACCAACGGTAGCGGTTCTCACCACATCGAGGTAGCCGATGTCGATGGCGACGGCCGCGACGAGGTTATCGTAGGCACGCTGGTACTTAATCCTGATGGGAAGCTGCGGTGGGCTCTGTACCGCGGGCATCCGGATATAGTTGCCGTCAACCGAATCATTCCCGGTCTGCCGGGGCGCCAGATCTATTACGTAGTCGAAAGCCGGGTCCACGCAGGGGTCTATGTGGTGGATGCTTCCTCAGGGAAGATCCTTTGGAAGCTCAACGCGGAAGACGATCCCCGCTGGGTGCATGGGCACACCGGGTGGGCTGCGGATATTTGGGAGGCATCGCCAGGCTTGGAGCTCCTGGCCAACCGCGACGGGCACGCTGCCGAAGACCTAGTTCTGTTTTCCAGTACCGGCAAGATCCTGGTCAATCCTTTTCCTCGCGGTTGGCGACCGGTGAATTGGACGGGGGCAAGCGTTCGGGATTTGATCTCCACCGATGGTCGGCGGCTCGGCCGTTTCACGGGATCCAGTGTGGAGGAGTTGCCCGGCCAGACCCCGGTGGGAGATGTACAGTGCAGCGTGCGTATGGTGGCTGACATTTTGGGAGACTATCGCGACGAGTTGATCTGCGTCGGTCGCACACCAAACGGCAACGTTGGCTTGCTCGTGTTCAGTAATATCGACCCGGTCCGGAAGCGCGAGCTGACCCGTACAGCTAACCGGGAATATCGCCTATGGTTGGCACGCAACTGGACAGGGGGCTACGCTTCTTACTTTGCGTGGCAACCTTAAGGCGCTGGGAGTGAGGGTAGCGAGTTTCCCTCGACCGTCGAGGCAGGGAATGCCGGCCTTGCGAGCCTGCTGTGTCTTCGGTTCACATCTTCACCAACCTCAGAGCCCTGGACCGAAGACGTAACTTTCGACCTTAACCTACCGAGCTGGGACGCCCGACCTTCAGTCCTATTTTCGCTCGGCTCTCATTGTGCCCACTGGATGTTGCTTGGAAGCGCGGGACTGGACAGGCCAGCGCGTGGCGCTTTCGCGTGCGCGTTTTCGTGGCAAGGTTTGCAGACCTCCTTGCTGACCTCCCTCAACCCGTTGCGTCGCGCCGCTTGACGGTCACGCATGATGGCCTCAGTCATGTACTCACTGCCTGGTCCGTGGCAAGCCTCGCAGCCGACACCCTCGTCGATCTCGTACGTGCTGGCCACCAGTTGCCGAGGTGCTGTTCCTACTGTCGTGTGGCACCGCAGGCACCGGGGGTCGCGTTGGGGGTCGCCGTCTACACCCTCTTCTCGAGCAATTTCCCTAGCTCTTGGGGTCCCGAGGACAGCCCAGGCACGAGCGTGCGGTGACCTCCGCCAGCGACTGTACTGGTGATTGAAGCGCGCACCGCGGTGACACTGGCCACAAGTGTACGCGCCTACGTACTTTGGTCCTGGATGTTGGTTACCGCCGCTGGCTGGGAGCTCGGGGATCCCGCCCATCTGCCATCCCGTTGGCCGTGGATGGGCAATTTCGCGCCAGGCCTGTTCCAGGTCGAAAGCTCGCGCCTTGAGTACCACCGCGTGCGAGGTTTGCTGGAGATGGCACCGCAGGCAAAGTTGCTTGGTCGGTCGTCGTAGCTCCTCTCGGCAGCAGGGGCTGCGCGTGCCTGCCCGTTGCCGGGCGACGTGCTCGCTGCCTGGTCCGTGGCAAGTCTCACATTGCACGCCATCTTCGATGCGATAGGTCCGCTGGCGTTGCCGCGGCTCTGCATTCGCGGCACTGCTGTGACAACTTAGGCAGTGAACCGTGGCTTCCGGTTCTTGGCGAGCACCACTCAGCCGGGCGATCTGCTCTGCCTCCGGCTTGGTTAATGCGGCATAGCTCTGGCTGTGCTTGGAGGCTAGCCAGAGACTGTACTGGTTGCCTGAGGCCGGGCCCGTATGACATTCGGCGCAGACACGCGCGCCCACATAAGTGGGTTCATTGTGAGCTTCCGCAGCCCGAAGTTGGCTGGGCTGGATGTAGAAAGACCGGAGGATTAGGCTCCAAACGAGCACGCGAACCCGTAACGACATCGGGCCTCCTTTCGATTCGCACCAACGCTTCAGATACGCTCCACAGTCCCATCGAGCCAGCAAGTCTCCAGCCATCGGGTGAAGTGGAGTTGGTGGCCTTTGTGCGAAAAGTCGCTTCAGACGCGTATCCCATCGCGCATCTTGCTCGGTTCCACATGCCGACGGCCATCCGGACCTGAAGATCAGACGCTCCCTTATATGGAACTTCAGGCTCACCTACGCTTC
>JAUQPO010000424.1 GCA_030550335.1 Acidobacteriota bacterium | reverse complement strand
CGTCGCAAACGCGAAAGCCGTACCTAAGTCGGTGCCAGACCCAGCAGAACCCAAACCTCCATCACCCACAGAGATCTTGACCAGCCCCCGTGTCTTGGAGACAGTGGCACCGGCCCTGCTCGGCTCCCTGACCTTGGCCGGATCAGCCGGCATAAATCGCAGCACCGGGCGCGCCAGGCTGGCCGTTCGGAGAACCCATTTCCAGTCGTCGCTCATCGATACCCCAGCATTGGGGACCGTTCGCACGAGCTCGATGGAACTCAACACCGTGCCCAGGCTCACCAATAGGAGCGTTCGCTTGCCGGGCTCCACCTGAATGCCTCGTTTGAAAACCGGGGAAAAGCTCGCCAGTCGTACCTGAAGCGAATAGTTGCCCGGCCGTAGGCGCTCAAAGATGAACAATCCCCGCGCGTCGGTGACCCCCTGGGCCACAAGCTCGCTGCGCGCGTTGTAAAGCCAGATAGTCGCGCCCATTTGAGGGAAACCAGCAGCGTTGGTTACCACGGTCCAAACGCTGCCTACAGGTAGGAGCGAATCATTGGCAGTTGCAGGAGCCGTCGACCAGCCAAGTAAGCAGCCCAGCAGGATCAGACGCGTTTGCTTCATCAAGGGCTTCTCCACATCGCGCGCCGATCGCGCCCCGCTGGCCTGAACGCCAGCTGCCCACTATAGTACCTTGAAGCTCACCTCTGGCGTCAGGCTCCGATCACCCAGCCGGTCCACAATCCGCATCCGGAGTAGATACTCGCCCGGCTCGAAGTTCTGCAAGGGTAGGACCTTCTCGACGATCGTTTGTGCGGCGGAAGCTCCTTCGATCGAGGCGATTTCCTCCGTGTAGTCGAAGATCTTCTGATTATCGCCCTTACGGATCACCTCATAGTGGATATACCCGTTGGGCTTCTGAGTCTTCTGATCCGGCGTCAAGTTGTAGATCTGGAAGTAAATTCCCATCTTCTCGTTGCGGCGGAACGTCTCGTCCAGCCGCGGCCGCACTTTCGTGGTCCCAATCACAAACTGACCCGTACCAATGCTCCGCGTGGGAACCTTCTCGATTTTGTCGGCCAGAATAATGCTGCTGGTCGACAGCTGGCCCTCTTCGAAATACGGCACCCGCAGCGCCATCTCGTAGTTGTTCATATTGCCGCTGACCACGTCCTTGGCCACGATGTTCAACCGGTAAGTACCAGGAGCCAAAGGCACCGACTTCTGGTACACGGAGACCCCGTCCAAGGCCTGACCCAACAGTTCCGTGGGGATCTCCACAGTCACCACGTCCTCGAACACATTCACCACGCGGCGGGTCATCGAGGTGATCCGACCATAAATGTTCACCACCGCCTTGGAAATGCCATCCTTCTCCTCGAACTGCAGGTCGCGCCGGTTGAACTGAAGCGTAATGTTGGTCATGATCGTGGTGTCCGTCACCCGGATGAAGTCAGCCCGAGCCTGCATCGGCAGTAGGTTATAGCGGATGCGGGTGGTGACCGCCGCCTCCAAATCCTTGAACTTGATTTGCGGCGGCTTCTGCAGGTCGGCGTAAATGCGTAACCGTTCGAATTGGTTCATACGGGCGGGCAACGGCATGTCGCCCACGCCCAGCCGAGTACCATCGGTCCGCGAGAACCGGTCCGCCTTGCTCGCCAGGCCCATCTCCTCGATCCAGGTCAACCCAGCGTTGGGCACGTAAAGCAAGGCGTCTTTCTCGGATGGATCCATAGTCATGCGGTACTCGCCGGTCATCGTGGGGTCCACAAACTCGATAGTGATGTCCTGCCCCACACCCTCGATGTACCGGTAACGCCAAATCTCAAAAGGATAGGTCGCCGTTACGCCGCCGCCTTCCTCCCAGGGACGCACATACGAGCCTCCAGACGGGTGGGACTCAATCTCGTCCGGTGGGCCGTACATGATATAGATCCGGCCCCGGTCGGTTTTCCATCCTGGAATGCCTGACGAGAAGCGCTCGTTCGCGTAAGCAATTCGCCGGTAGTGCTCCTCCTTGAACTCGTTTTCCACGGTGTCGGGAGTCGGATCGCGCCGCAGCCAGAACTGCTCGATGAACTGCTCCATTTCTTCGACCGTTTGCAGCCGCTTGAAGGCCTCGCGCTCCTCGTCGGTGATGATGTAAGCGACGTCCTCCTCCAACCACTTCTTGTAAGGAGCCATCAACTCCTTGCGAAGCGCTTCTTCGCGCCGGCGCCGCTCCTTTTCACTCAAGGACTTGGAAACCGCCGGCTTGCCTTCACCTTCCTGTCGTTGAGCCGCTCGAACCGCCGGCGTACCTACGCTAAGCGCCAAGCACAG
>JAUQPO010000423.1 GCA_030550335.1 Acidobacteriota bacterium | reverse complement strand
TGCCGTTATTTGCAGGGCAGCGCTCAGACTGTGTGTTTGACAATGGAAGTGCACATGGAAAAGCTCGTTTTGACGCTGACAGTAAATCCGGCGATTGACCAAATTTTCGTGACGGACCGCCTGGTTTTCGACGATCGTTCTTACTTGGAATCCCGCACGGAACAGGCTGGTGGCCGCGGCATCAACGCCGCTTACGTTTTAAACCGCTTCGGCGTGCCGACGCTGGCGATTGCTCCGAGCGGAGGCTCGACCGGAGAGCGGTTCGAGCGGCTCGTTCGAGAACGCGCCATCCCCCTGGAAGTGGTCCCGGTAGCGGCGGGCGTGCGGACGAATTATGCAATCACGGATCGCCACGGCTTGACGGTCAAACTCGACGAACGAGGACCGCGACTGAAGCCCCATGAAGTTGAGGCCATCGTGCAGGCAGTTGAGGAGCGTCTGGATTCGGCCGAGTGGCTGTTACTTTGCGGGAGTCTGCCTCCGGGGGTCCCGCAGGATTTGTATCGGAAGCTCATTGAAAAAGCACGTGCTCGGGGGGTCAAAACGCTCCTCGACACGGCGGGGAGACCGCTGCAGGAAGGCTTGGAGGGGGCGCCGACCGTCGTCGCGCCCAACCAGACCGAGACCGAAGAACTCCTCAACCGTGCCTTGATCATGCGCACGCACTTCCTCGAAGCCGCGCGCCGTTTACGGCAGATGGGTGCGGAGATCGCTATCGTGTCCCTCGGGGGCCGGGGAGCTGTGGTGGCGTTTGACGGAGGTTTGGTGGAAGTACTGCCGCCCAGGGTCGAGGCAGTCTGCCCGATCGGGGCAGGGGACGCTCTGGATGCGGCGTTCGTGTGGGCCCTTATGCGCAACGGCGGCGATGTGGCTGATGCGGCCCGCTGGGCAGTGGCTGCCGGGACGGCTTCGGCAATGTTGCCCGGATTAAACTTCGCCGATCTAGCTCAGACGCAAAAGGTTTATGAGGAAACCGAAGTTCGCTGGGTCTGAACCTCGTCAGGTGGGCTGTTAGCCGGTGGAACCGATGCTTTGGGAACTTCTAGCGCAACGTGGGCCGTCGCCATCTGCCGCAGTGCCAGCAAAAACAAGACGCCCAGCGCGGCTAGGCTCCCTATCGTTCCGGCCACCAAGTAGTCAGTCGCCCCCCACGGTTTTGGCAGCAACGATAAGGTCAAGTAGGTAGGACCGGCGTCCGCTGCTGCAAGTATCGCACTGATGAGCACGATTCGCGTACACTTCCTCCACACGCCCTCTAACCATCGTTCGGAAGACCCGTCGCACCCCTGTAGGGGACGGCCGTGTTCTCGTCGTAAACCCTTTCTTCCCGTATACCCAGTTGCCGCAGCTTCTCTCGCGCCTGCCGGATCATTTCCGGCCAGCCGCACAGGTACACATCCCAGTCCGTTTGCTGGCCGAGGACTTCCGCAATGTGGTCTTGCACCCAGCCTCGCCTTCCCGGCCAACTTGCGCTAGGGCGACTGAGCACGGGCACATACCGGAACTGCGGGTGCTCGCTCGCCAGCTTTTCGAACTCGTCCTTATAGAAGAGCTCGTTTTCCGCACGAGCTCCGAACAGCAACGTGACTTCGGGCTCTAGCTGCCACATCTCTGGCGCTAGCAACATCGAGCGAAATGGTGCTACGGCAGTTCCGGTAGCGATGAACAAGACTCGCCGGACTGGGAAGCGCAGCTGTAGGCTGCCGCGCGGAGGCGTGATCAAGATTTCGTGTCCTGGCTCGAGCAGGAAGAGCTGCTCGCTAAATAACCCTCCGGGCACTTTGCGGACACAGAGTTCGAAGCGGCTGCCTCCCGGTGGGGAGGCAATCGAGTAGGGGCGTACCACCAAACCGTTCTCGCTTTCACCAACCACACCCACGTGTTGACCTGGTTGGAAATCCAGCGTGCCTTCTACGAGTTCAAACTCGAAGTGCCGCACTTGCGGTGCTAAGTGGCGATACCGACATAGCCGGGCGCGCAAAACCATTCCGACTTGTTCGAAAAGCGCTCCTCGTGGGTAGACCAATGAGTTCGTCATCCTACCTTCCGAAACGTGAGGCGGCCGTCCCCTTGTCAGCTCAGATGCTGAGAGCTCTCGTGTCGTTCCACCTCGTCTTTTATACGCTCAGTAGGCTTGATGAGCGACATATGGGAATCGCGGCCTTCAAGCACCGCGGTCCAGCCGGCTACGCACCCGGTCCAGCAATGCTTGCAGGATCCCTGGATGCCCGTCCAGCGTATCGGCCACGTCGATTTCCACCCCCGGGAACGTCTCCCGGATTTTTTCAACGAGCTGCGGAAGGTCA
>JAUQPO010000055.1 GCA_030550335.1 Acidobacteriota bacterium | reverse complement strand
TGGGTCACGATCCTGTCGATGTGGTTGCTGGGCGAGCAACTCAACCCGTACAAGGTGTTAGGTGTGGGTTCGATCGTGCTGGGCGTCAGCCTGATTGGTCGAGGGAGTCAGCATTGAGTACGCCCTTTAGTTCTGTAGCGCTCGTCTGCCTAGCCTCCTTTATCGGATCCTTCGGCGCAGTCTTCCTCAAGGCGGGTGCTCTTCGTCTTCACCGCCCGCTGTGGAGCTTGATCCGCAATTGGCAGCTGGCGGCCGGGGTGCTTTTATACGTGGTTTCGTCCTACTTCTTTGTTCTGGGCTTGCGCAGGGGAGAGCTGACCGTGCTCTACCCAATGGTCTCCCTAAGCTACGTATTCACCCTTGGCTGGTCCCGCGTGTTTTTCCGCGAACCCGTGACGCGGGACAAGCTGCTGGGTGTTACGGCGATTATCCTAGGCATCGTGCTACTCAGCTTGGGGATTCGTTAAACGAAATCTGCACCCACTGTCCATAGCCCGACGGAAAGAGATCGTAAGGAACTCTGGTGGAGGGCCCAGCTGGGTCAGGAGGCTGCGCTAGGATGCGTCGCGTCGCCAGAGTGGGCTGATGCCCGGTTAGTTCCCCTCAAACTGGGGGGTTCGAAGGGGTCCGGGATGCGGATCAGGTCCGTCCACTTACGTCCGCCGTGAGCAATTTCGGCGAGGGCATAAACCGCCCCGTCGGTCCCAATCGCTATGGAGTTCACGTAAGCTGGGCGGCTGCCGTCTTCGAAAAAGATGGGGCCGTGATCGTGGTAGGTCTCTGTAGGGATGTCCCAGGTCACCAAATGGACATTTTCCTCCCCTTGTGCCTCAATTGTCGTAGGATCGCGGGCGGTTAAGGGACGGCCACCGTGGTAGATGCAGCCCCCGGTTAGGTAGTAGAGCGTGCGCAAATCCGGGCCCAGCGTGAAGCCCAAGTACCCGTAATAGAACTTGTCATACATGCCGCTCCGGCGGGAAGGACGAGAAGCGATCCGCTCCAACACTTCTACCCGCTCCTCTCTTGGGTCGAAGCGAAACAGGTATCCAGAGTTGCCATGAACAGCGTAAATGACCTTTTCGACAGGATGCCAAACGGCTTGCCGCCAGTTGTATCCCATATGCCCAGGTGTGGTGGGATCCCAATGACCGAAATAGTCCTTGCGCAGGTTGTCACCAGCCACGCGTTCCAGGCGGTCTGCTTCGCACCGGTACCGCAAGATGTCCCCCTCGGCTGTGGTTAAATAAACGCACCCTTCGTCCGGGTCCAGGACCAATGCTCGGCACAGCGTACGGTAGTCGGTCCCTGAGCCGGCCTCTCCGCGAAGGGAAACAGGCCCTAGATTTTTCAACCAGCGTCGCTCCAGATCGTAAGAAACGAAAAAGCCGTCGGGCCACGTTAGGCCGTAGAGGCGCCTACGGGAGCAGTCCACCGCCATTGCCAGTATGCCCTGCCCAGGATCGACCTTGGCAATGTCCTCTAAACGGCCGGTGCGTAAATGGTAACGAAGGAAATGCCCACCGGGATAAGGTTGATAGCCAGGCGGCGGCGTCCCAATCACCTGTCGCAACCCTTGGAGGGCGTAGTAGCCGACGTGGGTCGCGAAATACAGCTGGCCATCGCATTCGTACAACGGGACATGGCATTTGCCTTGAGGGATGGCACGCAGGCCCTTTTCGCCAGCGGCCTCGTTCAGATCGCCCAGGTGCTCAATCTCATGCGTAGCCGGATCGTAGCGGAACAGCTGACCCGCCACGTCGATCGCGGCCGTCGACAGCACATAGTAAACCCGACCGTCGCTGGCTACGCCGAGGCTGTTGAAAGAGTGATGAGAAAAGGGAAAGCCCGAGTCGAACCACTGAGCCACTAGGGGCCTGCCGCTGGGCCGCCGGGCAGATCGATCTGACATGGCTTGAACGTCTGAACAGCCGCGGGTGCTCATTGCCGGAATCTCAGCATGCTAGCTGCGAGCTAGGAGCTCACGGTTACCACATCCAGAATAATCCGCCCCGGGTCAGATGGCCGCGTATCAGAACGGGGTCCGGCGCTAGCCGACAACCCATTGGGCTGAATCGAGCGACGCACACCACGACGGCAATCGAATTGTGCCAACCGCTGGCCCACGTTGCACTCATGTCCGCGTGGCCAGCGAACACCCGGTGAGTCGTTCACCCGCGGTCGATCACCTGCACTTGCAGCTTACAGCGAACAACGATTGCCCAAACGGCAGGTTAATGCCTTTTTGGATCAGACTGCTTTCGAACTTAAGAGCGGCGTAGAATACGGACTCCAGGGGCCAAGGCAAGAGCATCAGGCCGGAGCGAGGTTGCGCGCGGGTCAAGGGCTCCCACACCCGAAATTTGAAGAGAGCAATCGGGCTGAGCAAGCTGTTGGCATAAGTAAGCCGAAGGGGAACAAAACCGGCTTGAATGAGAAGTTGGCGGAGGCGTCGGGAAGTGAACCGCTGTTTTTCCCAGATGAACTCCGAATGCCGGCTGCGCAACACGTTTAGAGCAGGAACGCGCAATAGCAGATGGCCACCTACGCGTAGGACTCTGTGAGACTCGCTCAAAGCTACCAATTCATGGCCTGGCAAAAGGTGCCCCAGCACGTCCAATAGCACGACGACGTCGAATGTAGCCTCTCGCAACGGCAGAGCCACGACGCTGGCTTGGACGCTGGGAATCCGATGACGCCGCCAACAGGAATGCACTGCTCGTCGTTCCAGATCGACTGCAACTACTACGGCCCCATACCGCTGCGATAGCAGCTGGGCGAAGAACCCCGTACCCGCACCCGCATCCAAGATGCGGGGCGCCGTGCCCTTAACTAGTGGATCGAGGAGTGCGAACGTAATCTCGCGCATGCCCCGATACCACCAGAGCTGCGACTCTAGCCGCTCAATGTTCACCAGTTCTGCAGGGTTCATCATCGACTTGCAAGCAAGCGGCCAAGGTCCTCATCATAAGACCCTTATGGGGGCGACACAGAACGTTAAGAGAGCCACACCAAGAGAGCTCTGGATCTTAACGGTTTTGCTCGCACCGTATCTAGGTATCCTCATTTGGAACAGTGCGCGCATGGGCATCACCATGGATGAACCTACGCGCCTGCTGGGCGGCTACCTGTACTGGCTCAACCTACCTGACCACCCGCCTCAAGACCAACCACCGCTGCTCGGGATCGTCACTGGCTGGGCTCCCAAGCTGCTCCGGATCCCTCTCTTCCGCGACCACCTGATCTGGAGACAACAGTGGAAAGACCACGTGGCCTCTTACATTCTGGACCGACTGCCTGGAGAGACCATTGACCAGCTCTTCTTTTTGGCACGGCTCGGGGTCATCCCTTTCGGGATTTTCACGGCTCTTTTGATGTGGCACTGGAGCCGGCAACTGTTGAGCCGCACGGCTGCGCTACTCGTCGTGACCACTTTCGTGCTCCTACCAGAGGTACGAGCACACGGAGCCCTAATCACCTCGGATATGATGACCACGTTTGCCTACTTGCTCGCCGCCTATCGGGCCTGGCGGTATTGGCTGGAGCCGTCTCTACGCCAAGCTGCCTGGTTAGGCCTCGCAGCGGGCTTTGCCGTACTGGCCAAGCTCTCTTTGCTGATCGTGCCGCCGCTGGCGGCGTGCGTGGTGATTGCCCGTATGCTGCTGGATCGACGGGCACGCCGGAGGGGTCCCGCAGCGCTTCTGCTAGTGACCGTGCTTTGCTGGCTCGTCGTGACCGCAGCGTACAAATTCGACACGCGTCGCTTTACTTGGGCCGAACTGCAAGACATCGAACGACAACGTGAGTACTCCCCTGCTCTGGTGCGGCTGATGGCCCCGTTAACCGTGATCCCCACCCCGCGAGAGTTGCAGTTGGGCGTACGACTGCTGGGCGGTTACTACCGAGATGGTTCGTGGACCTACTTCTTCGGCAAAATCTATGACCATGGTCACTGGGCCTATTACCCAGCCTGCCTAGCTCTGAAAGAACCCATTGGATTTCAGCTCCTCGTGGTGATCGGTACTGTGGCGATCTTCCGGCGGTGGCAGAGGATACGCTCCATCAGCGACGCTGCGTTCATCCTCGTGCCGGCTCTCATTTATCTGGGTTTCGCCATGCAGTCACCTACCCAGTTGGGTATCAGGCTGATCCTGCCAGTGGTGGGATGTTTGGTCCTAGTAGCCGGCTATGGGATCGACTGGTTGCTCCAATCGAAGCGGGGTCGACTCGTGGTCGCTGGGGCGCTGGCCTTCACCTTCATCTCCACGGCGAGAATTTTTCCTCACGACATGGCCTACTTCAACGAATGGGCTGGAGGGCCGGAACGAGGTTGGCGTTACCTGACCGACAGCAACATCGATTGGGGGCATTTGTGGCCAGAGCTCAAAAAGTACATGGTCAAGCACGGCATCAAACAGGTCCGTGCCTTTCCTTTTGGCTACGATAAGCTCCATCGCTATTTCCAGCCGGGGGAGGTGGAGCTGGAGCCCTCGCCGTGGACGCCTGAGAAGTTGGATACGAAAACATACGTACCGAAACCGGGCATTTACGCGGTATCGGCTTCACTGCTGTCGGGCCAGTACTACCCTCCCGTCTTTCGGACCTACCTTCACTACTTCCGCCAGCGTGAGCCGGATGACCGCGTGGGATACGGAATGTTCATCTACTTCGTGCCAGACCGTGCACAGGCTGATCATTTGTGATACATTGGCTGTCGGCGCGTAACGGGCTGGAGAAGTGCAACGGGCAAGGGGGCTCAGCATCTTCTTCCCTGCATACAACGATGCCCGGTCTCTACCGGGGCTTGTGGAGAAAGCTTTTGCAGTCGGCCAAGACTGCGCCGAACAGGTCGAAGTAATCGTCGTCGACGACGGTAGCCAGGACGACACCCCGCGTGTGCTTGAAGAACTCCAAAGACGTTATGGCCCAGCACTGCGAGTCATCCGGCATCCAGCCAACTTGGGCTACGGCGCGGCCTTGACAAGCGGCTTTCGGGCTGCCACGAAAGAGCTCGTCTTCTACACCGATGGTGACGGGCAGTACGACGTAGGAGAATTGCGCAAACTGGTCGAGCAAGTCGGCCCGGGAGTTGACTGGGTGAACGGCTACAAGATCTCCCGCTCGGATCCCTGGTATCGGCTCCTCATAGGAAGGCTCTACAATTTCGCCGTCCGCCGCTTGTTCAGTCTGAAGCTACGAGATGTGGATTGCGACTTCCGGCTGATCCATAGGCGTGTGCTGGGTTCTTTGCAACTGAGCACGAGCAGTGGTGCCATCTGTGTGGAGCTAGCCTACCAGCTACAAGCCGCAGGGGCCAATCTCGTGGAGGTACCAGTACACCACTACCCCAGGCTGTATGGCCGGTCCCAGTTCTTCCGGCTCCCTCACCTGTGGCGAACCGTAGTAGACGTGGTGCGACTGTTCATAAACCTGGTGTTGGTCCGCAAGGACTTGGCCCGTCGAGCGCTTCTCGTCCGTGTGGCGCACGGAAAACACCATGGCTGAGCAGCGGTACAAGGGAATTCGAGTACTGGTGACGGGAGGGCTGGGCTTCATTGGGAGCAACCTGGTACATGCTCTCGTGCGCGAGGGCGCCGAAGTCACGGTCGTTGACGGCCTCATCTCCGGCTGTGGGGGTGACGAGTACAACGTCGCCGAAGTTCGTGACCGGCTCCGGGTAATCATTGCCGACATTGGGGACCGTGAAGCGGTCTCGGTGGCGCTTGCTGACCAGCAAGTCATATTCAACTTGGCGGGCGAAGTTAGCCACTCCATGAGCATCAGTTGTCCCGAGCGAGACCTGAGACTCAATGCCCTGGCCCAGCTCCGCTTTCTGGAAAGCTGTCGCGTTTGGGCACCGCAAGCTCGCATAGTTTATGCGAGCTCCCGGCAGATTTACGGGCGCCCCCGCTATCTGCCTGTGGACGAACGTCACCCAGTGGACCCAGTGGATTTCAACGGTGTACACAAATGGGCTGCCGAGTGCTACCACCGGCTCCAAGCCCGCTTGTATGACCAACCGACGGTCGTTCTCAGACTCACCAACGTCTACGGGCCACGCCAGAGCCTTCGCGTCAGTTGCCAGGGCTTCATCGCCACCTTTATCGCTCGGGCACTTCGCAGAGAACCCGTGCTGGTCTATGGCGATGGCAGTCAACTTCGCGACATGCTCTACGTGGACGACGTTGTGGAGGCGTTCCTACTAGCGGGATTAACTCCGCTGCCTTCCGCAGAGCCGTACCTCGTAGCTAACGTGGGAGGGCCACGGCCCATGACCCTGTCGGAAATCGCACGCACCTTAGTGGGCGACGACGTTCACTACGTGCCGTTCCCGGCAATTTCGGCCCGGATCGACATCGGCAGCTACCATTCCGACGATCGGCTATTCCGTGCGTGGACCGGCTGGCAGCCACGCGTGGACTTCGCCGAAGGGATCGTCCGCACCCTCGAGTTCTACCGCCAACATGCGGAGCACTACTTGCACGGCGCGGTTAATTGATTTCGTTGACCTAAGACCAGTCCACCGAACCTGCTTGCCCAGGTGGCGGCGGAAGCTGCAAGAGCTGGTGAAAAGGAGCCAGTGGATCCTGGGGCCGGAAGTCGCCGCTTTCGAGCGAGAGTTCGCGGATGCAATGGGAGCGCCGTTTTGTGTAGCCACTGCCTCAGGAACCGACGCCTTGACGCTCGCGCTATGGCTGGCTGGTGTCTCCACGCCGGAGCAGGAAGTCGTCACAACTCCACTGAGCGCTCCATTCACGGCTTTAGCCATCGTGCGCGCCGGCGCCAGGGTGCGCTTCGCGGATATCGACGAGAACACGCTGCTTCTAGAGCCCGCTACCGCTGAGCCCTATTTGACGCGCAACACCGTAGCAGTGCTCCCGGTCCACCTATATGGACAACTCTGCGATCTGCCTGGGTGGAAAAGACTGGCGAGCAACCGTCAATTGGCCCTGATTCAGGATGCTTGCCAGGCACATGGCGCATTCTATTGCGGACGGGCTCTCACAGAGTTTTCCCACTGGGTAGCCTACAGCTTTTACCCAACCAAAAACCTAGGTGCGCTGGGCGATGGCGGAGCGCTGTGCCTGGCCAGGGAGGGAGACCTCGAAATGGCGCGGGCGCTGCGCGACGGTGGCCGGCGTGAGGACCATGTGGCTGTAGTGCCTGGGATGAACTCGCGCCTGGACGAACTGCAGGCAGCCTACCTGCGTGTCGCGCTTGAGCACCTGCCCCGATGGAACGAACGGCGGCGACACCTGGCCCGCATCTATGATGAGGAACTCGCTTCTATCCCTGTCGAGTTGATTCGACCTGTAAAACGCTTTCCGGAGCGAGCCAGTGTCTACCACCTGTACGTGGTCCGTGCGAACCAACGGGAAGCTCTGCGCGAATACTTAGCAAACCACGGTGTCCGGACCGCTATCCATTACCCAGTACCCCTCCACCTCCAGCCGGCGTTCACTAGCGCCGGGCTACGGCCTGGAGATCTCCCGGTGGCCGAAAAGGCGACGCAGGAAATTCTGTCGCTTCCCTTCGGCCTGCACCTCAGAGAATCAGACGTGCGGCACGTAGCCGCATTGATCCGGCGCTTTTACCTAGGCCCACGGTAGTTCGCTCATCGAGCCGCACTTCGCACCCGCACGCTCCGTACCCTACTCGCCGCGCTGACTCCGCCCGTTCCGCTGCGCCGCGCCTTCGCGCTTCGCCCCGCGGCGGCCAGCGGCGACTCCACAGTCGTTTCTTCCGCAGGCCGCCACTTTTTCCCATCCAGGCGAGCTGCGATGATTTCGGTACGCAACCGTTCAAATTCCGGCGTTCCCGGTTGCTTACCCGTAAGCGCTGTCACTTCCCGATCGGTGACCGCCAAAGCGACATACAGGTGCTTTTCGATGTAGTTGCGGATTCGATCCCGAACCAAGCGCTGCGGCGATCGCAAGTAGAGATAAAGAATTTCCTCTAACGCCGCCTGTTGCAACGTAGCGAACAGCGCCGAAGCCCGCCGGAGTTCCGGATCTTGCAGCTTCTTTTCGAGTCGGCGAGCGCGAGCGGGCAAACCTTGCCAGTTTTCGACCTCTGCTTTGCTCAACCGCAAGCGCCGAATCAGCTCGGCCCGTTCGCCGGCAGGTAACTTTTCGGTGAGGAGGAACATGAAGAGACCGAAGAGGTCTCCATTCAAACTGATGCCTTGCGGGATCAACTGGCGCACTTGAGCGAGCTTTTCAAAACTGGGCAGATTCAGCCGCGGTCCTTGCAAGGCTGACGAGACCAGTTGGAGCAAGCCCTCTTTCTCCAACTCAGCTAGAACCTCACCTGCTCTGATTTCCTCGGCAATTTTGCGGAGTTCCAGACTCAAGGCCTTAGCACTGATGGCCTTCTCCAAGCCCGCTTCCCGTGCCGACTGGTATTGGCGTTGCGTGCGTTCCTCCACGGCGAATCCCAAACGGACCCGGAAGCGGATGAGTCGCAACAATCGCACCGGATCATCGTATAAGGAATGATTCGTGTTGGCGCGCAACTCCCGGTGCTCAATGTCGCCTGCGCCATTGCACGGGTCGATCAACAGGCCCCGAGAAGCAGGCGTGAGGGACAAGGCAATCGAGTTCACCGTGAAATCCCTACGCATTAAGTCCTCATGGATCGTTGCCCGCGCGACCTCCGGACGTGCCCCCGGTTTTGGATAACGCTCGCTCCGGGTCATGGCGATTTCCGCGGTAATCCCGTTGGGAAAGACCAGCTCAGCGGAACACAGATGGGTATCGGCCGTAACGATCCGGGCTCCACTCTCCCGCGCTATGCTGCGAGCCAGGTTGAGAGCATCCCCTTCCACTGCGAAGTCGAGGTCTCGCACCGGGAAACCCGCTAAGGTGTCGCGCAAGGCTCCGCCGGTCAAAAACAGATTCACCCCTGCCTGGCTTGCTGCTTGGCTAACCTGGCGCACCACCGCTCGTTGTGCTGGTGTCAAGTGGCTTTCGAGCATAAAAATGTAGTCGCTCATCGGGTCGATTCCCTCCTGGCGCCCAACTCCAACGTTCCGGGGAGATCAGGCGCGCGGGTGATGCTGGTCGATAGCCGAACGAAGCCGAGAACGCATAACATGCGTATAAACCTGCGTTGTCGAAATATCTGCGTGGCCCAACAGAAGTTGCACGCTCCTTAGGTCCGCCCCACCTTCCAAAAGGTGAGTAGCAAAGCTGTGGCGCAAGACGTGGGGCGTTAACTGCTGACGGAGACCAGCTCGCTGGCCGTAAGCACGCAACAGCTGCCAGACCCCCTGGCGGGTCAGTGGTTGTCCACGGCGGTTCACGAACAAGTACCGGCTCCCCGAACGGCCGACTAACTGCGGTCGTGCCTGGACTAAGTACTGCTCTAACACAGCCAGTGCCTGGCTTCCCACCGGCACCAATCGTTGCTTGCCCCCTTTCCCCGTGACACGAACAATCCTCAGGTGTGGATCCACATCCTGCACGGCCAGGTTGCAAAGTTCGGAAACCCGCAGCCCGCTTGCGTAAAACAGGTGAAGCAATGCCAGGTCGCGCAGGCCCGTGGGGGTGGAAGGATCGGGAGTAGCGAGCAGCCGTTCGATCTCTTCACGGGTGAGGTAGCGGGGCAGTGTTTGCCACAGGCGCGGGCTGGATAGGACCCGGCCCAGATCCTCTTGGAGCCAGCCTTCTTTGAGCAAGAACCGGAAGAAATTGCGGAGGGTAACCAGGCGGCGGGCTATGGTGCGACGGGCCAGCGGCGAATCGGTCACCTGATCGACGTAAGCCTTGACGTCGTCCAACGCCGGCAGTGCATCCCCGCAGCGGTCGTTGCAAAAATCAGCAAAGTGTTGTAGATCTGCCCGGTAAGCTCGCAGCGTGTTCTCACTTAAGCCCTTCTCGATCCGGCAGTAAGCGACAAAGGCTTCTACCGCGGCCGCCAGCGAGGTGGACCGGCGCATCTACCTAATGATACAATAACTTGCAAATTGTTTTAAGCACTCTCCCATCCAGCTCTCCGCCGCGCGGAGCAATTCGGTGTGCCCGGTTCCACGACGAAACGAGTTTACATCGAACGGTTCGATCACGAACCGGTCAGAGGCTACGTCCAACCCCACCGCTGGCTGACACCGGATGGAATCGAGCTCCTGGATCCGAACGGCAACCTGATCGTGTTGCCTTACGACGATGTCAAGCTCGTCTGGTTTGTGCGCTCCTGGGAGGATGCGGTCGAAACGCCTGCGGAAAGGCTCTACGCCAGCCGCCCGCGCTGCTTGGGCTTGTGGGTGCGCTTCCGGTTCCGTGATGGGGACCTATTGGACGCCATCATCCCCAACAACCTGCTGGAACTGGAACCCTACGGGTTCCTCGCCACTCCCCCTCATAGCCGCACTGGCCCCCAACGCGTATTCATTCCCCGCGCCGCGTTAGCCGAAAGCACAGTCCTAGGAGTGATCGGCACGCCTTTACGCCGGGCCAAACGCGCAGTTCCACCTCTTGGACAATATCCCCTGTTCGGTGAAAAAACCGATTGACCGTCTAGCCGGCCGATTGGCTCGCCATTGCCACCGGCTGGCTTCCCTGAGCGGAGCTTGTGCCCATGGAGGCCTTCTCGGGCAACTCCCACTCTGCCTCCACGAACCCTACGTACTTGCAAATCCAAAGCCGCCCGGAGGGCTCTTCGAGCAAGTCCCCCACCTCAAGTGCTTGCGCCGTCCCTCGCAGCCCGGCCCAAGCGCGATACGGATTGGGGGCCTCCACCGTCCCATCCGGCTGGTAGTCTCGCGGCTTGACCCGCGTCAGGGCAACGGTTTGAGGAGCCCAGCGAAACTCAGCGCGACGTTTTTCCTGCAACCGATAGATGCGGTATCGCGGCATCGGTTCCAACATACAACAGAATCGGGCGAAAATGTTTTCGTCTCCAGTGCTTGGACTCTGGGCCGGTGGAGATCCGCCCCATGGTAGGCTAAAGGGCTGGCGTTCTCGGTACTCATGGGGATCGTCACGGTTGGAGGAGCAACGTGGCGAAAGCAGCAGTGCTAGTAGAATTCGGCCAACCTCTGGTGGTGCGCGAGTTCCCAACTCACTTTGAGCTCGCCCCGGGAGAGGCGGTGGTCGAGATCGAAATGGCAGGCATCTGCGGAACGGACGTGCATATATGGCGAGGCGAGCTCCCGGTGCCGCTCCCGTTGATCCTGGGGCATGAAGCCGTTGGTCGCCTCCGCGCTTTGGGTCCGGGTGTAACGCACGACTGGACTGGGCAACCGATCCAGCCGGGCGACCGCGTGACGTGGGCCAGCTCAGTGGTGTGCGGTGAGTGTTACTACTGTCGGATCAAACCGCAGCCGACGCGTTGTCTTCATCGCAAGGCCTACGGGATCTCCTACAACGCCAACGAACCACCCCACTTGCGCGGCGGCTACGCAGAGCAGATTTACCTTCGAGCAGGAACGGCTTTGTTCAAGCTCCCTGACGATATACCCACCGCGGCCGTGGTGGGGGCCGGCTGCGGACTGGCTACAGCAGTCCATGGCCTGGAGCGCTGCCCGGTGCACTGGGGCGAAGCCGTTGTCGTTCAAGGCACGGGTCCGGTGGGCTTGGCCGCTATCGCGCTGGCCCGGATCAGCGGGGCTAGCCGGATCATCGCTATTGGAGGCCCGTCCCACCGCTTGGAGCTCGCGAAACACTTCGGAGCCGACACCCTAATCGACGTAGCCACAACGACCGCCGAGGAGCGCCGCCGCTGGGTCGCCCAGGAAAGCGGTGGTTTTGGCGCCGACGTCGTCATCGAATGCGCAGGGGTGCCAGATGCGGTTGCTGAGGGAATCGAGCTCTGCCGGGATGGGGGAAGATACCTGGTCCTGGGCCAGTACGCGAACACTGGCGCTACGCAGTTGAACCCGCACTGGATTACGCGCAAGCAACTCGAACTCCGGGGGTCTTGGGGATTCGAGCCGCGTCATCTCTGGCGCGCACTCACACTGTTGCGAGACCCCTATTGGCAGCAGCGGTTCGCCTCGGAGATCACGCACCGGTTCCCCTTGGAGCAGGTCAACCTGGCTTTAGAAACGGTTTCGAAGTGGGAAAGCGGCAAGAGCGTGCTGGTTCCGGGTTGAAACTAGCGCGCAAGGCAGCCCGGCCCAGTTAGAATGGCCATTTGAGCAAGCGACTGATCATCCTGGCCTTAGTGGTCGTTCCAGCGATCGCCTGGTGGCTGCTCCGCCGGCCAACCCCAGCCGAAGTACCCGTAGCCTCGGTGCGTAGGGGTACCATCACCAGTTCCATCGAGACCAACGGCCGGATTGAACCCGCCGAGCCCTACCGCGTCCAAGCTGCGGTCGCTGGTCTGATCAAGCGAGTGCTAGTCCAAGCAGGAGATCGTGTCCAGACTGGTCAAGTGCTGGTGGAGCTCGATGACAGCGAACATTTGGCCCGGGTGCGGGAAGCGGAGGCTGCCTTAGTCGCAGCCCAAGCGGAGCTGGCAATGCTGGAACGGGGCGGTCCTGTAAGCCAGCTCGCGCAAGTGGAGCACGAACTCAAGCTTGCTCAGGCTGAACTCGAACAAGCGGACTTCGAACTGGCCAGGCTGGAGCGGCTCGCACGCAAGCAAGCCGCTACAAGCCTGGAGGTTGAACAAGCGCGGCATCGGCGCCAGCTGGCGGCCCTCCGAGTCAGCTCGCTGGAAGCAAAGAGGGGTTCTCTAGTAGACCCGCACCAGCGCGAGGTCGCACGTGCGCGCCTCAACCAGGCTCGGGCAGCACTCGAGCGTGCCCGTCAGCAACTTGACCATTGTCGCCTACGCTCCCCTATCGCCGGCTCTGTCATCTCAGTGGCCGTCCAACCCGGCGACTACCTGGCGAGCGGAAGCTTGGTCGCCGAGATTGCCCCAATGGACACTGTACGTGTCGTAATTCTTGTCGACGAACCCGAACTGGGCCGGGTGCGTCTCGGCCAGCGGTTCCGGCTGACCTGGGATGGAGCTCCAGGGCGAACCTGGACAGGTCGGATCGTCCGCTTGCCCTCGCAGATCGTGGCGGAGGGCACTCGGCAAGTGGGACGAGTGCTGGGACAGTTAGACGACAATTCCGGTTACCACTGGCCTGCCCACACGAACGTGAACATCGAAATCTTCTGCGGTGAGGCACGCAATGCGCTTGTCGTTCCTCGGGAAGCCTTACGTCAAAGGGATGGCCAGACGGGAGCCTACTGCGTGCGTGAGGGGCGACTGGAATGGCGCGTGATCCAGGTGGGCTTGACAAGTCCTAATTGGGTGCAAGTTCTCGGCGGGCTGAGCGAAGGCGATCGGGTGGTCCTGACCACTTCCGAACCACTTCGCGAGGGCATGCCGGTGAAGCCGGTTTCGGAGTCTTATTAGGTTGAGGTGCGTCCGAAGGCTGTTTGGCGGGCGAGTACCAGCCCGGGAGCACGTGCTATATGTGCACCCGCCTCCGTCAATCCGGAACTTCACAAACCCGCAGGCCGGCGAGTCCTCGATCCTTTCCATTCCACGTTCACCTGTGGCTTGGTGACGGTCCCGCGAACTCGTAAAGGAATCGAGAAAGCCTGTGCCGGCATCGCCGATCCCAAAGGCCCTAGAGCGGGGAAACTGGCGTTCAAACGAAAGTCCAGTTGCTTGCGGGCATTCACCATTCCAGCACCCGTA
>JAUQPO010000054.1 GCA_030550335.1 Acidobacteriota bacterium | reverse complement strand
CCCTGCCCGCCGAATCCTACGGCGCCGCACTCCAGTACTTTACGGGCAGCAAAGAACACAACATCGCCCTGCGCACGCGCGCCCTGAAATTGGGGCTTTCCATCAGCGAGTATGGCGTCTTCCGCACCGCCGACGACAAGCGGGTCGCTGGGACCGAAGAAGAAGAGGTCTACCAGGCTCTCGGCTTGGACTGGATCCCGCCAGAGCTTAGGGAAAACCAGGGCGAGCTGGAAGCGGCTGAACGGCACCAGTTGCCCAAGCTCATCGAGCTAAAGGACATCCGTGGCGACGTCCACATGCATACACGCGAAAGTGATGGCCGAGCCTCACTGGAAGAGATGGCCGAAGCCGCCAAGCGGCTCGGCTACGACTACATAGCCATCACCGATCATTCCAAAGCGCTCGCTATGGCCAACGGCCTCGACGAGAAACGAGTGATCGCCTTCGCTCAGCGCGTTCGACAGCTGAACGCAGAGGGAAATCTAGGCATTCGGATCCTGGCAGGCATCGAGTGTGACATTCTGCGCGACGGCTCGATGGATCTGGACAACGAGGCCCTCGCTCAATTGGACTTCGTCATTGGCAGCGTACACAGTTACATGAACCTCCCCCCGGAGGAGATGACCGAGCGCTTGCTGCGGGCTATGGAAAACCCGTACCTGAACATGATCGCTCACCCAACCGGGCGGTTGTTACTCCAGCGGGACGGTTATCGCTTCGATCTGGAACGACTCGCCGAAGAGGCCGCCCGCCGCGGGATCTGTTTCGAAATCAATGCCAGCCCTGAACGGCTCGACCTGGATCCTACGATGCTCCGTATCGCTAAAAGCAAGGGGGCACGCTTCATTATCGGCACCGATGCCCACCATCCCCGCCACCTGGAATATATGCATTACGGGGTCCTGACCGCACGCCGCGGCTGGCTCGCTCCTGAGGACGTGCTCAACACGCTCCCCGCTGACGAGTTCCTGCAGGCGCTGCATCGTTCCCACTGAACCGTTCAGCTCCACAAGCGCACGGGTCATCCGCCGAGCCCAAGACGTTACACTAAACCTGTGACGAATCGACGCGCCGCTGGCATGAAAATCCTTTCCTGGACCGAGGTACTCTCGAACCCGATCTTTCGAGTGATCGACGCCCGCGCCGTGGCGCCCGATGGGTTTGAAATCCACCGTCACGTGGTCGCTCACGACGGTTCAGCCGTCATGCTCGCCGTGGACGATCGCCAGCGTATCCTGCTGGTGCGACAGTACCGGCTGCCCGCCGGAGACTATCTCTGGGAGCTTCCAGCTGGGCGAATCGATCCAGGCGAGAAACCTTTAGCTGCTGCCAAACGCGAACTGTTGGAGGAAACAGGCTACCGCGCGCGGCATTGGGAAAAACTCATCAGCTTCTACCCGACGCCCGGTTACGTGGCTGAGCGTATGACGGTTTTCCTGGCTACGGGTCTGTCGCTGGGGCCAGCTAAGCCGCAGGAAGATGAGCGAATCCGCTGCCGGTGGTTCACCGCTGAAGAGCTGGACCGCGCGATCCGTACCGGGAGGATCGTAGACGGCAAGACGATCCTGGCCTTCCTTTATTGGAGGTACTATCGCTGTGCGGGAGACAAGCTTGGAGGGACCAATCGAACTAGCGTGGGCTCCTCGAGCCGTCGCCGGCGCTCCTACGAACATCCGGTGCCAGCCCGTGCTGAGCTGCGCGAATCCATCAAAAATCGGATCAGCTTCTCCAACGCCCGCCCACGGTGACTTACCGCAAGCTTCTCCTCCGGAGTGAGCTCAGCGAAGGTGCGCCCAAGAGGCGGGTAGTAAAAGAGTGGGTCGTAACCAAAGCCGCCACTGCCGCGGGGTTGCTCTGCGATCCAGCCCTCGACTTCACCGCGAAACGTCCCAAGCAACTCCGTGCCTGCCACTAGCGCAATCACGCTCACGAATTTCGCGCTCCGTTGTTCAACGCCAGCGAGCCGTTCAAGCAGCAGGCGGTTGTTGTCCGCGTCCGTCGCTGACGGCCCGGCGTACCGGGCTGAGCGTACCCCCGGTTCGCCACCCAGAGCTTCCACTTCCAAGCCGGAATCCTCAGCAAAGACCAAACCCGGAGTAAAGCGGCCATAGTAGAGCGCCTTTCGAATGGCGTTCGCTTCGAAGCTCTCGTCGGTTTCCTCCGGAGCCGGGATTGCCTCCAGCCCAGGTATCGGCTCGATAACAATGGTTTCCGCCCCTGCGCGTGCCGCCGCCGCTCGAAATTCTCGTAGCTTGCCTGGGTTCTTGGTCGCGCAGTAAAGCTTCATGAGGCGGCCAGCACCTCCTCTTGAACCTTAAGCAACCGTTCAATCCCACGCCGTGCCAGTTCCACCAACTCGACCAACGTCTGCACATCAAACGGCGTCTTCTCCGCCGTGGCTTGGACCTCCACGAGCTTGCCTGAGCCGGTCATCACCACGTTCATGTCGACTTCGGCACGCGAATCCTCTTCGTAGCACAAATCCAGCAGAACCTGACCGTCAACGATCCCCACGCTAGTCGCAGCCACGCTGTCCAGAACTGGATCCACGGTAATCGTGCCGAATTCCAACAGGCGCTTGAGAGCCAGACGCAAAGCCACGTAAGCACCGGTGATCGCCGCTGTACGCGTACCTCCGTCGGCCTGGATCACATCGCAATCCAGAATGATGGTCCGTTCCCCCAGGGCTTCCAGGTTGACGACCGCGCGGAGCGAGCGCCCGATCAGCCGTTGAATCTCCAACGCGCGACCGGAAGGCCGCCCTTTAGTAATGTCCCTTGGCGTGCGCGTCAAAGTCGCTCGTGGCAACATGCCGTACTCTGCAGTGATCCAGCCTCTGCCCGTACCACGCAGGAATTGGGGCACTGTGTCTTCCACTGTAGCCGCGCACAACACTCGCGTGTGCCCCAGCTCGATCAGAGCTGATCCCTCAGCGGTCAGCAGATATCCGGGTCGCAGAGTAACCGGCCGCAGCTCGTCCCACTTTCGCCCATCGACTCGCATCATGCTGCCGAACGCAGGATGGCATAAAAGAGTAAGGCGAAGAGTGCGAGCCCAAGGAGGATAAGCACCAGGCACGGAATCGCACCTGGCGCTGGGGCCCACTTGGATTGAGATTTCTTCGCCTTGGCTGGTTTGACCTTCGCCATCGCAGCCCACTATTTTCTCAGAGTGTCCCCCTGCGAATCTTCGCGTGCACACGGCTGAAGAATTCGTCCAGACAGTCCAGGGCCTGGTCACTCGCCTCATCCAGTAACACCACTGCGATCGACCGGCCCCTACGGAGCAACAGCTCGCGCGTGGCGTGGAATTCCAGCAGTTCCTCAGTAGCCGCGGGCGGAGCAGTACTGCAAACCGGAGGGCTTACCGCGATCAGCGTGATCAAACTATCTTTGTGGGCACGGTCGACTTCCAAGCAGGCGCGGCGTGTCATACCTTCGTCGCAGATTTCCGTAGCGCACCGCAGCTGACGTCTGAACAATCGGTCGGCAACTTCCTCGAGCAAACGGCGCGCCCGCCGGTTCCAATCTCTCGACAAGCCCCTTCCATACCAGAGGAGCGCCACGTGTGGCGAGCTTGGCGACTGGTATGCGGCCTGCACGAAACGGGCGTAGGCATCCACAGTCTCCTCGCTCTCACCCGAGGCTAGTGCCGAAGGGCCCAAACGCAAGCAAAGCTCCTTTTGCTGCCCCACTTGGCCCAGCGATGGACCCACGGTCCGGCCACTGCGCCACTTGTCGAGGCCCAGCCGCGCCACTGCACGACGGTACGTCAGGAGCAGGCGCTCAAGCTCGTACGAATGCGGACAACAAGCCAAGTTGGCGCCTCTCAAGTATCCCAGGCTGAAGACTACGATGTGGACGAATTGCAAATAGGCAGCCAGGGGAGTATCGCGAAAAAGCTTCAGCACGGCCACAGGATACCCCGCCCGCCGCAACAGCATGGCCTTGCCGGCGGCCGTACGATCGTCGGCTCGCTGCACGACCACGAAAACCCGGTCCTGCCGCGGATCCTTGGGTGACCAGTAGAACGCCAGCTGAAGCGGTTCGCCCACGAGCACGCGTAACGGGCACACGGAGCTATGCCCTACGCTGAGCTCGAGAGCCAACTTCGTCCACTGCCCGGCCAGTCCCCAGGACCGCGGGATTACCCAGCAGATGCGATTCCGGCCCACCAGGCCCTGTTCGTGGAGGAACGCCGACAAGCGCAACGCAAGCTGGATGTCCGCCTCGTCCAAGGCGGCCATCTCGATCCAGGTCCCTAGATCAATACGAGCCACGGCCAGGGGATAGAGGATGGCCGGACTCAGAGGAATCGCCTGCCAATCCAGAAAGCGCCGCGCGGTCGGAGGCAGTGGGTCGGCCAAGAAGGCATACCGTTCTTGCGCCCAGCGGGCAATAGGCGAACGGCGTGAAGCGGTCACAAATAGCCTAGCCCGTGACTCCAAACCGAGCTGGTGTAAAGACCTCTCCACATTCTCGAACCACGCTTGTAATTCCTGCTTGCTCTCGAGTGCAGACATCCCAATCGCCAAATCATGCCTAACCCGATTCACCCCGAACGCCCTCTCGCAAAGCTCCCGAAGCCAGGTCCCACCAGGGTCTGTGTCTTCGAAGGCAACGAAATGGATCCTCAAGCGCTTGCTCGAAGCCACGGTCTCGAACACAGCCCGTTGTTGGAGGTGGATGAGGCGTGGGGCAAGCCAGACCCAGCGACTAGGGACCACGCCATGGGTAGCGCGGAATCTCGCGACGAATTGCTGTATGTCCGAGGCGACCCCATCAGCCCAGGTGCGCAAACGTTGCGGCTGAACCCCTAACGCCACTGCCCAAAAGCCGTTCGAACGTAGCCCACGCCCGCCAGCGCATTCCAGAGCCAGGCCTAGCCCGGTAGGTTCTCCGCCGCGCCCAAAACGACCGTGGTTTGAAAACTCCACAGCAGCTTCCTGAACGCGTTCCCACCATCGACTCGCTACGAGCCCTTGATATCGAGCTAGCGAAGAAGGACGATCGTTACTTAAAACCAGAACCACCATCTTTCCGCATAACACGCCCGCCGATTCCTGGCGGCAACGTGATCGGCCTAAAATGTTCGCGCGTTCGTGGGTAGAACGCACGCTGAGCGGCGACTACATTTCATAAAGAAGGACGGTCAGCGGCCCACCAGTAGAATGAAGGTGATGCCCTCCGAGCAACACTCCGAGTCATTGGAGCGTTTGCACAGGCTAGGCATCTGGGGGCTAGTGAGCTGCGGGTTCCTCGCTATCGCCACCAGTGGCGCGCTGGGTTCTCTCACGGTCGCGGCCGTTGGGCTAGCGCTTTTCACTTGGCTCTTGCTGAACGGTCACCACCAGAGGTTCGCTCTGTCCGATCGCTGGCTCAATGCGCTGACCCTGTGCTGTGCAGGTTTCTATCCGCTGGACTACCTATACGTCGCGCGTGATTTCATCACCGCAACGTTGCGTCTGGTTGTCTTGCTGGCGTTGCTCCGGCTGTATTCGGTCCGGGGCCGCAGAGAACAAGCTCAGGTATGGCTGGCCGGAACCCTAGAGTTGATTGCCGCCGCGATAGTCAGTCATGGTCTTGTCTTTCTCGCATGCTTGCTGGGTTCGCTGTTCTCGCTGAGTCTGGTTCTGGCGACGCGGTCACTGTCGTCGCAATCGTGTTCCCCTACGACACTTTCCCTAAGTAGGCATAAAGTCACCCAGAGCTTACTCTCTGCGTGCGCAGCAATCACCTTACTCGGTGCAATCTTCGGAACGGCAGTGTTCTTGGTTCTCCCGCGGCCGCCTCGCACCTGGCGGAGCAGCTGGGTCGGTCCTCGACCACCAGCAGCTGGGCTCGGGCAAGAGCTGCGTTTGGGAACGATCGGCAAGCTGCAGCTTAGCGACGTCGTCTACATGCATGTCCGCGTGCACGGGCACGCCAATCCCAATGACCTTCTCTGGCGCGGCGACGCCTTCAGCCGCTTCGATGGTCGTCAGTGGTCCAAGGATCAGCTGCCTGCACAGACAATCCCGGTCGTTCATGGACTCGCTACTCTGGCGGGGGACGCTGAGCGGCGGTTTCCCGGCCCACGTCTAAGTTACGAAGTCCGGCTCGCGGAGAGCGATTTTCCGAATCTGTTCCTGGCTGGCCAGCCGGAGTTCGTACGTGTGGATGCCCCGGTGCTGATCCGGACGCGCGACGGGGCTATCTGCCTTCCGTACACGCCCAGAGCACGAGTTCAGTATGGTGCTTACGCCCGGATGGAAGATCGGACCACACATGCAGGCCACGTCCAGCCGCTGTCGCCTGAGGACATCGCGCGGTACACGCAACTACCCCATGTCGACAAACAGGTGGTCCGGCTGACCCAAGAAATCACCCGCACGGCGTCCGATCCCGCCGCGCAAGCTCAAGCGATTGAACGATACCTGCGGCAAAACCTCCAGTACACGCTGGAACTACCCCAAGAACCCGAGCCAGACCCGATCCGCAGTTTTCTGCTCGAGCGGCGGCGCGGCCACTGCGAATACTTCGCCTCATCCATGGCTGTGATGTTGCGGATCCTGGGCATTCCAAGCCGTGTCGCAGTCGGCTTCCGGGGTGGCATATATAACCCTCTCAGCGGCTGGTTCGTTGTACGAGCCATTGATGCTCATAGCTGGGTCGAAGCTTGGATTCCGGGCAAAGGTTGGGTGAGCTTTGACCCCACTCCAGCTGTTCGCGCAGCCGAGTTTCCGGCGGAATGGCCGCTTTGGAAAATGGCCTGGGACGCATGCACAGTCTGGTGGCAGGAATGGATCGTCAGTTACGATCGGCGCTTGCAAGCCGTCTTAGTGAGCCACGCCAAGAGGGTACACCAGAGTGGGTGGCGAACAGCCCGACAGGTGCTCTCGGGCACCTGGGCGGCCCTGCGGGCCGCTGCGAGCTCCCTAGCGAGCACGTGGCTGATCGCGCTGATCGTGCTCCTGGCAGTCTTGTCCGCCTGGCTTCGCCGGGCGAACCTCCAGCGGCCGTGGAGCCGCTGGCGTAACCGCACGTGTCGATTGCCGGCCGTGCCTATCGATGCCGGCAACCTTTATCAGCAGTTCCTCAAGGTGCTTGCACGTCATGGCTGGTCCCGCCCACCATGGATGACTCCCCAGGAGTTCGCTGCGGCTTTACCCGAGGGAAGGCTTGGCGAGTTGGCTCGGGAGTTTACCCGGGATTATTGCGCTTGCCGCTTCGGCCGGCAGCAGGCAAAGATAACGAGGCTGCTCCACTTGTTGGACGAGTTGGAACGGATCACGCCGCACGAACGCGTTCCAACGGGCTTGGCCGCGCAAAGCACATCGCACCCGCAGTAAGCTACTACAGCACGAGGACAGGCAAGAGCCCGGATGAACAGCCCAACCACGCGGCCATGGCGTGGGCGAACCTGGGGCCGTCGCTGGGTTTCGGCCAAGATGACGTAGCCGGGCTTCACATGAGCCCTGGGGCATTGCGGACGGCCAACCCGATGCTCTGGACTTGCACGCCAGGAGGTGTCCATATGCGCGCGCACGAAATCAGGTTCTCGATGCTGGCCGCTTGTCTGGGATTACTCGCCTACTTCCCTCTTGCAGTAGCGACACAAGCGGCCCCGCAGCCCAACATTTTGCTCGTGATCGCCGACGACTGGTCTTACGGTCACGCGAGTGTGTTCAACGTCCCTTGGATTCGTACCCCTGCCTTCGACCGGGTTGCACGCGAAGGAGTGCTCTTTCGAAACGCGTTCACTTCCAATCCCAAGTGCAGTCCCTCGCGAGCCTCTATCTTGACGGGCCGGAACAGCTGGCAACTCAAAGAAGCGATGAACCACAACAGCATCTTTCCGCCAGAGTTTCCCGTCTACCCAGACATCCTGGAACAAGCCGGTTATTTCGTGGGCTACACTGGCAAAGGCTGGGGACCGGGTGAATGGCGCGTGGGGGGCCGGAAACGCAACCCAGCCGGCCCGGAATTCAACCGTTACCGCCTCAAACCTCCATACAACGGCATCTCCGTAGTGGATTACGCCCGCAATTTCGAGGACTTCCTTTCCAAGCGCCCAGCTGGCAAACCCTTTTGCTTTTGGCTCGGCACTCACGAACCTCATCGTGCTTATGAGGAAGGCTCCGGCGTACGCGCCGGCAAGGATCCCAAGTTGGTTCTGTTGCCCCCATACTACCCTGATGCTGACCTCATCCGGCGCGACATTCTCGATTATGCAGTCGAGGTTGAGTGGTTCGACCAACACCTGGAGCGAGTTCTGAAAAAGCTCGAAGAGATCGGCGAGCTCGACAACACGCTCATCGTCGTGACCTCAGATAACGGGATGCCGTTCCCCAGAGTCAAAGGCCAGATTTACGAGCACGCCTTCCACATGCCGCTGGCCATTCGCTGGGGAGCGGTGAGTCCTGGCGGTCGAGTGGTGGACGACTTCATCAACTTTAGAGACTTGGCGCCAACTTTCCTCGAAGCGGCGGGTCTTACGCCCCCACCCAGCATGACTGGGCGCAGCTTTCTCGATATTCTGAAATCCGCCAAGTCCGGCTGGATCGACCCTTCTCGAAACCTGATGCTGGTGGGCAAAGAACGGCACGATCTTGGGCGCCCCAACGACTGGGGTTATCCGGTGCGTGCCATCCGGACCCCGGAATGGCTCTACGTGCGCAACTATGAACCCGATCGTTGGCCTGTGGGCAACCCCGAAACCGGATATCGGAACTGCGATGACGGGCCGACGAAGTTCTTCATCCTGCGCAGATTCGACCGTTACTATAAGCTATGCTTTGGCAAGCGTCCGGCCGAAGAGTTGTATCGCGTGGACCAGGACCCGGACTGCGTGAACAACCTGGCCTACGATCCAAAGTTCGTTGACATCAAGCGGCAACTCCGAGAGCGCATGGAGCAACTGCTCCGGGAGGAGGGCGACCCGCGCATGCTGGGCAACGCTGCGTTCTTCGACACCATCGAATACATGGGCTCGCGCGATCACGCTTATGACACCTGGCTCAAAAACCAGTAAGGAGCCTGACTAGCCTGTCGGTGGAAACGTGTGCCACCAGCCGATGAGAAGATTGGCGACCTAGGGCTACTACAAGGGTCAGGGAATTCGACTGTGAAGGTGCGCAACCTCACCCGGGGAACATGGCTTGGCGATCGGGTCGAAATCGCTCGCACCAGCCGCGAACGTCGTCGTGGGCTACTCGGCCGGCAGGAACTACCCGAAGGCTGTGGCTTGTGGATCGCTCCCTGTGAAGGGATTCATACGTTCTCGATGCGTTTCCCGATCGACGTGATCTTCCTGGATCGCCATCGGCGCGTGCTTAGCCTCCGCACAGAGCTGCACCCAGGCCGCATCGCCGTCTGCCTGCGAGCTCATTCGGTACTCGAGCTACCAGCAGGCACAATCGGACGAAGCCAGACTAGGGTTGGTGATCAGCTGGAGTTTTTGGACTGAACGGTAAGCCCAGCCCACACCCTAGGCCTGGGATGGCCAGGGTTGGTCTGGTCTGGCCGGGCGCGACGGCAGCGCCTCACGCACAAGAGGCCAATACCACAGGTGAGCCCACGAGCCCACATCCCGGTCCCGAGCGAGAGCCCCCAGGGCAACGGCAGAGGAACGGCAAGCGGAGTCAGCACGAAGAAGCTTGGTCAACCATCAGCCGAACCTGACAGGTGCCAGTTGCGTATATGCTCACAGAAAGAAGGCGGGAAGTTTCCATGTATTGCACAGCGTGTGGTACGCAACTCAGAGACACCGACCGGTTCTGCTTCAACTGCGGGAAAGCCACCACCGAAGCGGCGGCTCGCTGGCGTTACGGAAGCCCGAAACGGCTCGTTCGGCCTATGGACCAGAAGGTCATCGGGGGTGTCTGTGCTGGCTTCGCTCAGTACCTCGATGTGGATGTGGTGTTGATGCGGATCTTGTGGCTCTGCTTCGCGATCTTCACTGGCATCGGGTTCATCGTCTACCTGATCTGCTGGATCGTCATGCCCCGCCAGCAACCTCTGCCTGGCCCCTCGTATGCTGCCCCGGTGAGTGATGCAAGCCCCGCTGTGAACCAGGCCCCTCCGGCACCCGCCGCTCCAACTTCGTCGAGCTAGACCGACCGCAGGAATCGTCAGCCATTGGTGCTAAGTAGGCACCCCGGACGCCAACCGCTCGGACCGCCGCGTGTACACCCGGCGGACCGCATAGATCCTGCGTCCCTGGGATTCAAAATACACGCGCATGACGAGCTCGCCGAGTAAACCTGTGGTGAACAGCATCCCACCAGCAAGAAAAAGTAAAACTCCCGCCATCATCAACGGCCCGTGCTCCTGCATGATGTGGTGACCAGCGAGTTTGTAGGCCAGCAGGTAGAGAAGAATCAAGGCTCCAGAACTCGAGCCCAACAGGCCCAGCCGCCCGAACAGGTGCATCGGCCGCGTCAGGTAGCTCAAGAGGAACTTGATGGTCAGCATGTCGAACAAGACATTGAACGTGCGTCCCAAGCCGTAATGGGACCTCCCTTTGGGGCGGGTGATGTTCTGGATGGGCACTTCCGTGATGCGTGCGCCGTAGTAGCTGGCCAATGCAGGGATGAACCGGTGGAGCTCGCCATATAGCCGCACGTCTTTGAGCACGCTGGCCCGGTATGCTTTGAAAGTTGTCCCGAAGTCGTGGATCGGCACGCCTGACAGCTTCGCCATTAGCCAGTTGGCGATGCGAGACGGCAGGCGACGAGTCCAGAAATTATCTACGCGGTCCTTGCGCCAGCCACTGACGATGTCGTATCCTTCCTCGATTTTCTCGAGCAACGCGGGGATATCTTCCGGGGCGTGTTGCAGATCCCCGTCCAGTGACACGATGACGTCCCCGCGCGCGTAGTCGAATCCCGCAGCGAGCGCCGCTGTCTGGCCGAAATTTCGCCGCAGTTGGATCACGACGACCGTCGGATCGTGGTCGGCCAACTGCTGGAGCAGGTCTCCGGTTCCGTCGGTCGAGCCATCGTCGACGAAGATCACTTCATAGACCTCTGGGCGCTCATCCAGAACGCGTTTCAACCGCTGGTAGAGAGGTACAACCGACTCCCGTTCGTTGTGCACGGGAATGACTATGGACAACATACGCAGTCAACGATCAGTCTAGCGCGCCGTCACCCATCGCCCGGTAAGCGCTTCCGTCGTGAGCTTCAGGACCCGCTCACGCGCCACTCCTTCTCGGCTTTCCTAACCACAACAAGCGCTTCCCCACTTGCAGGCCGGAAATGCAAAAACACGACTCGGCCACCAGGGCTTGCCACTTCCAGATCAAATCCGTCCCCCTTCCACTGGACAGTGGGCCTGGCGAGATCGGCACGCAGCCGCTCGCTTACTCGGATCACCGTCAAGGTGCACAGCTGCCTCAAGGCCCGCTGGCTCGAAGCCTCTACGTGCCACTGGGGTGGGATCGGTCGGCTGTTGACCGCCTGCAAGTAAGCGTAGTCTGGCTCCGGATCGTATCCCGTCCACTGCTTCAGGCTGAGATCTACTGGCGAGATGTAATCCACCAGCAGGCTAGCCCGCTCGGCCTCCATCGAGAGCCTCAAACGAGCTCCGTCCAGCTGGAATCGCCGCATGCCGTGGAGCATCCATTGGAACGTCGAGGGCTCCGACGCTTCGACTTCGTCGACCAGCACCACCACGTCGGGCTTGACGAAAAGCACATGACGGAGCGCTCGTTTCAGGCGGCCTTCGTATGCCTCCGTCGCATCGCCGGCGACATAATCGAAGCCATCCTGGAGGCTTGCATGGACGATTCGTCCCCGCGCGTCTCGAGCACGGGGCTTCTGCCCCTGACCATTAACCAGTACAGCGTTGTGCGCTCGCGTGCTCCAGACCCATCCACGATGAAACGGTGATCCGTATAAGTCCCTATAAACGCAATTAACCAATAACCGCTCACCGTAAGCGTTCAACGTGAACGAATTCTGCGGATCCAGCCCGTGGCTCCAGGTTCCCATAGGGCTAGACTTGAAACGCACCTGCACGTTCCGCCTTCCATCCAGCAGGTTGGTATTCAAGATAGCGACCCCTGTACCCCAAAACACCTTCGACGCTGGCAGTTCCGCAGGGGCACGCGGTTGAACCCGCGGCAAGGCGCTTCGGAGAAAATCCAGCACAGGCTCGCCAGTCTCCTCGGGGATCTTCCATGCCTCCAACCACCAGACCCAATAAGGGTTCTGAACCTGCCGAGCGTAGTAATACAGGAACGACCAGCTCGCCGACGGTTGCCCGTGGGCCAAGTCACCAAAACCCATATCCGGACTGCCTGGCGGGGCGGAATAGAGGGGGTAGTCGCCTATACGGGAGAAGAACGGCTTTTTGAAGCCATCGATGTCCAGAGCAACGCGCGCCACATCCAACCACCAGGTCGCCTTGGACATGTAACTAGCCAGATAAGCAAGCCCTTCGTGCCAGCCTCCATCCTCGTCGGACCACACCGGGTAAGCGGCGAAGAACTTCGCTAGCGCATACCGGAGAAACTGCTCCGACTCGGGCGTCTCGCCAAACGTAGCAATGGCGTTCTCTGCCAGCTTGTGCCAAGTCCGGTTTCCATGACTGTTGAACGGTTCATTGAGGTGGCCCACGCCATAGCGAACCTCGCCGCTGGCCCAGGCATCGAGCGCCCGGCGCAACAATGCCGCACGGATCCGCGCGCGTTCTTCCTCAGTGAACACGTCCCAGGCCCAGTCGTAGGCGCGGGCCAACCGGTGCAACATCGGTTTCGCAGCCTCGCAGTTAATCTGGAAGCTCGTCGGCCCGTCAGGATCCCAGGCCGCCAACCTCAAGGTGAAGCGACGAGCAGCCTCGCCGTACCGAGGATCTCGAGTCATCAGCCAAGCAAACGCAAGGATCTCGGCTTCCTGTAATGCCCTCAGGGTTTGCACGCGGTTAGACCACCAATACTGGCGAGTCGCCGGATCTGAGGCGCTAGCCCGAACGGTCGGCTCCGGTGTGGGTTCAGAGTTTAGCAGGCGTTCGGCCTCGCGCAGGATTTTCTGAAAGGCCTCCTTCCCTCCTTGGTTCGCCCAAGCGCGCAATCGCGGCAGCTGCGCCGCGGTGACAAACAATCGAGGATGGTCTCTAGGGATGCGGTGTCGCAATTGTTCGATCGTAGGCTGGGGAAATGGGACAGCCTCAGGCGGAACGACGAAGCTACGTGCGCGGCTCCAAGGGGAGATCGTCCCATCTGAGCGGCGGATGCGGTAACGCCACCAATAGCGCCCCGGCTCGAAGACCTCGTGATGGGTGTAGACGCTCCAGGGAATCCCGCTGACTGTAATCGGCTCTACAAAGTCGGCCGACCGTGCCCATTGCACCTCGTAACTGTCGGCTCCTGGCTCATGTACCCAGCAGAGGGAAGGGGGATTGGTGGAGACCACGGCTCCATCGGCTGGGTGGTATCCCCACTCAGTCGCCCGCGGCTCTCGGTCGGGCACTTGGGCAAGCCCAGCAACCACCAGGCAACAGAACATCGTCAGGGCGCGCATAGAAGCACCTTCTACGGGGTGGCTCTATATTACGACATTGCTGCGCCGCAGTCAGCAATACAACGTCGATGAGGACCCAGGGAACAGTCGGGCGTAACCATGCAGTCGCCTCTTCAGGTCATCGGGCCGCGCGCAATGCGAGCTGGGTTAGAGGAGAGCCGATCTGCGCGTCTCAACACGGCCAGTACCAGTACCG
>JAUQPO010000053.1 GCA_030550335.1 Acidobacteriota bacterium | reverse complement strand
ATTTTGCTGCTACCAGTTTACGCTGGACTGGTGGGCCTCTACGGGATCGGCATTGGTTGGGTGGTGTCCAGCTTGCACGTGTATGTGCGCGACACCGCCCAGGTTGTCTCGGTGTTGCTGACGCTGTGGTTTTGGATGACGCCCATTTTCATTCACGAGCTGATGTACCCGGAGCGGTTGCGCTTCTTGATACGGTGGAATCCGATGGCGTACGCGGTCCGGGGTTATCGCGAAGCGATCCTATCCCACCATTGGCCTGCGGTGGATACGCTGGTCATGCTGGCGGTTTGGGGCCTGGTGACCTTCGTAGCGGGCGGCCTGATTTTCCGTTACTTGAAACGGGGATTTGCTGACGTTCTATGAGGACGATGATGAGAGATTGGACGCGGCGGCAGTTCTTCTTCACGTGGGCGCCTAGTCTGTTCGCGCAACGCCGCCGGCGAATCGCGGAAGTCGAGCGGCCGAATATACTCTTGATCCTCGCCGATGGGCTGGGCGCTTGGATGTGCGGTTGTTACGGCAACAAGGAGTTCCGGACGCCGAACATCGACCTCCTGGCGCGCTTGGGAGTGCGTTTCCAAAACGCTATCGTTGTCACGCCCGCGGGTTCTCCGAGTCGTGCCACCCTGTTGACGGGCCGTACGCCGATGCAGCACGGCATCCACGATTTTCTGACCTCGCGGCCCGTGACCGATCCGCCCCAGGGGCAATCGGAAGCCCCGGCAGGGTTTGCTCAGGAGGTCATGATCTCCGACATGCTGGCCCAGATTGGCTATCACTGCGGCTACATAGGGCGCTGGCATCTGGGCAATGACGCGCAGCCTGGGCACAACTTCAGCTACACGTTCACCTACGCTGAGGAGGAGGTCACGCACCGGGACCCGCTAATCAGCCGGAACGGCCAAATCAGCCGGGTGCAAGGATATGCCGCCGAATTGTTCACCAATGCAGCTTTGGAGTTCCTGGATCGTGTGCCCCAGGGCGAGCCGTTCTTCTTGGTCATCAGCTATCTGAACCCCAACGAGCCTTATGAAGGCCATCCGGACCGCTATTACGAGCTGTACCAAGGCGCTGACTTCAAAACGATCGGGTGGCAGCCTCCGGCGGGCAACGCCTTGCGGGGTCGCCAATACTTGGCCGATATCGTGGGGAACTTGCGCAAGTGTGCTGCGGGCCTGACGGCACTGGACGACCAAATCGGGCGGCTGTTGACCGGCTTGCGTCAGAAGGGCGTGTGGAGCGATACGTTGGTAGCGTTTACAAGTGTGCACGGGCTGCTGTGGGGCCGGCACGGCTTGTGGGCGGACGGGCTGGCTTCCGATCCCATCAATATGTATGACGAAGTGGTGCGCGTACCGCTGATTCTGTCCTGGCCAGGCGATATCCCGGTCGAGGCTACGCGGGCTGAGCTGGTGAGCTCCTACGATTTGCTGCCCACACTCTGTCAGTTGGCACGACTGGATCCACAAATTGAGCAGAGAAACCTGTGTGGGCGTAGCTACCTGTACCTGGCTATGAACCTGCCATTCGACAAAAGTGAGGAGCCGTGGCCCACGCTTGCTTTCGGGTACTACAGGAATACCTGGATGGCGCGGGGGCGACGGTTCAAGCTCGTGTTGCGCAATGAGGGCGAAGGCCCGAATGAGTTCTATGACTTGACTCAGGATCCTCGTGAGCGGGAGAACCAGTACGACAACCCTGGCTACATCACTGTTCGGGACGATATGCGGCGCCGGTTGGAACAATGGGTGGAAAAATACTCGGTTTGAAGGCCGGGCTAGGTCACGGGTTGGCGCGGTTCAGCGGTGGGGCACTTGGGACTCAGCCGGGCCACTTCGAGCAAAAGTTGTGCTGCGGAGATGGGCTTGCTCAAATACCCGTCCATCCCTGCCGCCAGGCATCGCTCCCGGTCCCCGCTCATAGCATGAGCTGTCAAAGCGATGATGGGAATGCGGCCACGCTCACAGAGGTTTTCGTAACTGGAACCTCTCGGAGCAGGCAGTTCCCCAGCCTGAATCGCCTGTTCGAGTGCTCGGATCTCTTGGGTGGCTTGGAGCCCGTCCATCTCAGGCATCTGGACATCCATCAACACTAGGTCGAAACACTCCTCTTCGAGGGCCCGCAGGGCCTCTTTACCGTTATTGCACACGCGCACGTGGTGACCTTCGCGCTCGAGCAGGCGGCGGATGAGTTGTTGATTGACGGGGTTATCCTCGCACACCAGAATCTTTAACGGGCCGGCGGAGGGGCGTGAAATCGAAGCTTTCGACGGCGCCACCTCGCTGACTTCGGCTGGGCGGCAACGGATGGTGAAGTGGAAGGTACTGCCACGCCCAGGCTGACTTTCGACCCATATGCGACCACCCATGAGCTCCACCAGTCGTTTTGCGATAGCCAAGCCTAGACCGGCACCACCGTGGCGCCGGCTGGACGAACCGTCGACCTGGTAAAAGGGCAGGAAGATCGCTTCTTGCATTTCGGGTGGGATGCCGACGCCGCTGTCTCGCACTCGGAAGTGCAACAGCAACTGCTCGCTGGCTTCTGCGGGGCGCGACTCGACTGTCACTTCCAGCTTTACGTACCCCTCGTCTGTGTACTTGATCGCGTTACCCAGCAGGTTGATTAGAACCTGGCGCAGACGGTCCTCATCTGCTGCGATGATATGGGGCACTTCGGGGGCAATCTCGTAACTCAGGTCAAGATTTTTTTGTTGCGCTCTCACTAGCACCATGCGGTAGATCTGATCGCACAGAGCAGGCAGGCTGAAAGGTCGCTCGTTGAGTTTGAGTTTCCCCGCCTCGACACGTGACAGGTCCAGGATGTCGTCTATAATCCGTAACAACCCTCGTGCGGATGTCAATACGGTCTCCAAATACTCGCGCTGCTCGCGAGTGAGGTTCGTATCGAGGGCGAGCTCGGTCATGCCGATGATGGCAGTGAGCGGAGTTCGGATTTCGTGGCTCATATTGGCCAGGAACTCCGTTTTGATGCGGTTAGCTTGTTCAGCAGCCTCCTTGGCGGCGCGCAGTTGCTGTTCGTGGATCTTCTGAGCGGTGACATTCCTCGCCAGGACGAGTGCGGCTCCCGACTGATCTAACGGGACCACAGTCAGTTCGACCACCAAGCGCTTGCCCGCGCGGTTAATGAAGGCAGTTTCCAAGCGCGAGGGTTCTGGTTTGACTTTCCAACGTTGCCAGAGAGCCACAAGACGGGAGCGCTCGTTCGCTGGCAGCACTTCGGAGAAGTGTTTGCCAGCTAATTCCGAAGTCGGCCATCCAAAAAGCTCTTCTGCTGCATGGTTGGCGCTGGTGAAGCGGCCTTCAGCATCGAGTGTCACAATCCCGTCGTGGCTAGCCTCGATCAGCTGCCGGTAGCGGTGCTCCAATGCGAGTTCGCGCTCTAAACTTTGCCGGAGCGTTTCCGTTTGCTGGCGCACGCGCTTTCGCAACAAGGCCACCCAGGCAGCCGTGAGCAAGCCTCCCAATCCGACAACTACCGTGAGGTAACCCAACACACGAAACTCTGACCATGGTGCTCCGGCCACCAGCTGCAGGTACTCGGTAGAAGGAACCAGCAGCGTGAACAGTGGGCCATGCGCTGCTTGCGGCCTTTGTGGGACGAGGGATAGCCCAGTGAGGTTCACGATCGCTCCCTTGTCGACCAGGAAACGGGACCAGGCATCGTGCCCGTAAACCCTCGCCAGGAAATGCACTCCAGCTTGCTCCAGCTCGAGGGCCACTCCCTCTCGAGTTTGGATCCTGCCCCGGACCTTACCGGTGGTTTTTACCCACGCGTAGCTGAGGCGCTTGTCAAGAAGTGCTCGCACGGACACTTGCTCGGGCTCGGGTGGCTTTCCGGAACCCAACACCCGCCATGTAGCGTGCTCGATGGTTGGGACACCTTCGCTGGCAACTGGGAAGCCGATCACTTCCAATAGCTGCCCCGGCGAGAAGGTCTCGGATTCGGTGGCCCTGAGCATGAACACCGCAGAGTCGCTCCACAGATAGGCCCCCGAGCTGGTGCTCAACAATACGGTGCCCTGGACACGTACCCGGTGGCCAGGTCGGTGGGTGCCGTACCGGAACAGCGAGCCGGCTTTAATGACGGGAATCTCGCTATCCTTTAAGCCCTCCTCTAGGATCTTGACGAAGCGGAGGGAGGGACAAAGAAGCCGCACTCCTACCAGTTGGCCTCGGACGTTAAGGATCGAGGCCGCAACACCTTGGACTTTCACACGCGAGTCCACCCACTGGCGGGTTGGCAGGCGACCCGTATTGGGGATCTGCACTCTGACGTGTCGAAGTCCTACGCCGAGTACCAATTGGAGCTGGTCGGGGCGATTCGGCGAGACGTTCTGTTCGTGGACCACCCCTTCAAGCTCCACCCATTGGGCGGTGCAAGACCCGGAAAACAACGTGTCCACAGAAGGGTGGAGTGGCCGGGGCATTGGAAGCTGGCCGCCCTGGTGTACCTCGGACCCGACCACGATGGGCATGAAGTCTCCTTGTGCCGTCAACCCGATGATTTCGACCGAACGCCCGGCCTCAAGCGGTCGATCCCGGCGCTCCGTGAGCCGCACACACACGCCGCCCGTGGCATCCTGGACGATGAGCACGTCAGATCGTTCGTCTCGAGCGAACCAGGTCGCCACACCCCGTATGCGAGCGGGGTAACCTTTCCGCGCTTCCTCGGCAGGCAATTCTCGGACGGCTCGAGCGGTGTTGAGTTCAGGCAGGACGGCGGCGAGGGGTGTAGGGCCCGCCCGGAAGAACAGCAGAAGAGCCCACATCCGCCCTACAAGGGCGAACCAGCCCCATGCGGCTCGGGTGGGACCCACGCGGTTGGCGGTCCGGTGACACATTCTGAACTGCGAACTCAGCAATTCTCATCGGCCATAAGGGGGATGCCTGTGAGTGGATTTCGGAGCTCCGGTGTCGCCCGCTTTGCCTCGCAGCGTGGCCCACTGTGAGTCAGCACGCTGCGACAAGTGGAAAAGGGCTTCGGCTCAAGAAAGTTCACCTTCGAAAAGTTGCGGCCGCGCAGGCTCAAGCGCAAACCATCCAATCACGGCACGGTCGGCGGCTGCTGAGATCGGCACTGCGTCGGTTAATGAACTCCGTCCGCGGAAGCCCCTCCTCGTTCAGTGCCGTGCCGGGCGGGAGGGCCGCATCCGTTGGATCGATTCTCAACTGCTAAGCAAGCTAGCAGCCTCCTGATCGAGAAACAGCACGGCTTGAGGGTGCCGGCGAAGGATAGAAGCAGGGCAAGCGGGCTCGATGGGGCCTTCGAGCGCTGTCTTGACGGCTTGCCGCTTAGTTGGGCCGGGCACGACAATCACCGCCCGGGGGATGCTCATCAGAAACGGGACCGTTAGCGTCAAAGCCACGCGGGGAACTGCTTCGAGGTTGGGAAAGGCTCCATCGTGAACCTGTTGCAACCTGCAGGTCTCGTCCAATTGGACCACCTTGACCGCCACTGGATCCTCGAAATCGCATGCGGGTGGGTCGTTGAAGGCCAGGTGTCCGTTTTCACCGATTCCCAGAAAGACCAGGTCTGGAGGGTATTGTCGGAGTAAAGCTTCGTACCTGCGGCATTCCCGGCTCAAATCGGGTGCCAGGCCGTCCAGGCCATGGAAGGCTCTAGGCTTGACATGCTGAAGCAGGTGATCTTGGAGGTAGCGGCGGAAGGATGCCGGGTGGTCAGGACCAAGGCCGACGTACTCGTCCAAATGGAACACCTGGATGCGCTGCCAATCGATTCCTGGCTGGCTACGCAAGGCTTCTAGCATCTCGTTTTGGGAGGGTGCCGAGGCGAAAACAAGCGAAAGAATCTCTTTCTGGGTCAACAACTCACGGATCCAGCTTGCGGCTAATTCCGCTGCAGCCGCTCCCATCTCTTTGCGCGTGGAGTAAATTTCCACTCTGAGCTGGCCGTATTGGGCTTGACGCAACAGCATTCGCGGCTCCTGATTCGTGGCGTATTCGGTGCCATGGTACCACGGGGTCGCGCTGGGAGATGGAGAGCGCCAGAGAGATTCGGCCGTTTCAAACTACCGAAAAAGAAGGGAGCAGCTCGACGCCGGTTCGGTGGGCTGCATGGGAGGGACGATAGAATGATTCGTATGCCCGATCTTTTTGGCGCTGAAGAATTCTACCGGATCCGCAAACTGCCGCCGTACGTGTTCGCGGTGGTGAATGAGATGAAGGCCCAGTTGCGCGCTCAGCAGCTCGACGTGGTGGATTTTGGGATGGGCAATCCGGATGGGCCGACCCCTCCGCCGGTGGTGGAGAAGTTGATCGAAGCTGCGCGGAACCCTCGGAATCACCGCTACTCGGTTTCCCGTGGCATTCCCCAGCTACGGGCTGAGATCGCCAAGCGGTACCAGCGCAAGTACGGTGTGGCACTGGATCCAGACAAGGAAGTCATCGTGACGATTGGGGCCAAGGACGCCTTGGCGCACTTGTTGTTTGCGGTGATCGCTCCGGGTGACGAAGTGGTGGTGCCCAGCCCGACCTATCCGATTCATCATTACGGGGTGCTGATGGCCGAGGGACACACTTGCACGTTGGAAATGCCGGATCCGCACACCTTTCTCGACAACCTTGAGCACCTGTATCGCACCTCGCTCGTGCCACCCCGAATGATTTTGATCTCCTTCCCCCACAATCCCACCACTGCCTGCGTCGACTTGAACTTCTTTCGCGAGATCGTGCGGCTGGCTTCCCACTACGGCTCGATGGTGGTGCACGATTTCGCCTATGCGGATATCTGCTTCGACGGGTACCAGGCGCCGAGCTTGCTACAGGTGGAAGGCGCCAAAGAGGTCGGTGTTGAGATCTTCTCTATGTCGAAGAGCTTCAACATGGCGGGCTGGCGGGTGGGATTCTGCCTGGGTAACCCGCGAATGATCGCTGCTCTCGCGCGGATCAAAAGCTACTTGGATTATGGGATCTTTCAGCCCATCCAGATTGCGGCGATCATCGCTTTGCGCGAATGCGAGGATTACACTCGGCAGATTTGCGAGACGTACCAGCGGCGCCGGGATGTTCTGGTGGCCGGATTGGAAAGTGCCGGCTGGCCGGTTAGCAAGCCTAGGGGCAGCATGTTTGTCTGGGCGCCAATTCCAGAGCCTTATCGGCCGCTCGGTTCGCTCGAGTTCGCCAAGTTACTGCTCCGAGAAGCCCTCGTGGCGGTGTCCCCGGGCATCGGCTTCGGGCGAGCAGGCGAGGGCTATGTACGCTTTGCCTTAATCGAGAACGAGCATCGCACGCGGCAGGCGATTCGCTCCATCCGGCAGTTACTACGGAAGTTGCCGGGTGCGCCCGTGCCTCCTACTGCGCCAGCCGTGGCTTCCACCTAAACTCGTTCCCCCGAATTCCGTCAGCGACGCTGGGCGGAACCAGTAGGCTTCTTCTCCAAAAGACCGAGCTGGCGCATCCATTGTTCGCAGAGCTTTGGCCATTGACTGACCGGCAGCTCGGATGGGCGTAAGCCGTATCCATGGCCGCCGCGTAAGAAAACGTGCAATTCCGCCGGTACTGCCCAGCGCTTTAGCTCCACAAGGAAGAGGGCAGCCTGTGCGGCGCGATCCTGGTCGTCGTAAGTGATCGCGATGAAAGTCGGTGGTGTCTGCTTGTTCACCCGAATCTCGGCACTGAGCTTCCAGGGCTCGTCTGGCTCGCCGAGATAGGCTGGGTAGATAGGGATGAGAAAGTCCGGCCGGCAGCTGAGCTGGTCGATTTCGTCCAAGGGTGCGTAGGCTGGTTCGTCCCAACGCGTGCCCGCCAGGATCGTCAGGTGCCCGCCCGCAGAAAAGCCGAGCATACCCAATCGGTCGGGGTCGATGCCCCACTGGGCGGCGTGGTAGCGGGCTAGACGCAGAGCACGCTGGGCGTCTTGGAGTGGGGCTTGCCAGGGAGCTTTCGGGTCTCTACGCGGCACCCGATATTTCAACAAGATGGCGGTTACGCCGAGAGAGTTGAGCCACTCGGCGACCTCGGTCCCCTCCAAGTCCCAGGCGAGGATGTTATAACCTCCGCCGGGCGCGACCAGAACTGCAGTACCGACTGCCTTATCGCTCGGGGCGGCGTAGACAGTCAGCGAAGGTTCGCCGACGTCGGTGAGACGGAGTACCTTCCGCTGGCCGGGTTGAGGTGGGACTTCTCGTTCCGGCCCCACTGGCTGTGATTCCCCCGGCGGAGAACCTGGCCATAACTTGAGCACTGGCCGCTCGGCTGCATACACCGTGGTGAGTACGAGCCAACCGGCCAATATGACGCCTGCGAATGATCGACAGTTCATCGACATCCTCTGGCGGTATTGTGAGCGAGCGAGGAACCCAGCTATTGTACCTGGTGGAGGGAACGCGCGCGGCCGCAGCTCCGACGACAGGCAGCAGTTGGACAGGCGAATGTGCGAGCGAGGCCCCAGCGCGCGGTGGGCGTAAGGGGGAACGTGGTTCGGGAGGCAACGGATGTACCGGCGGTTCGGGCGCTTGGTCGCCAGGCGATGCGGTCAGTTGATTGCCAGCCTTTGCTTGCTGCTGGGCCTCTGCACCGTTCCTGCGCGAGGTCAGATTTCTCTCGGAGGGGTCAACGGAACCGTTTTTGACTCTACTGGAGCGGTGGTCCAACAAGCGCAGCTCAAGCTCGAAAACCTGGACACGAATCTCACTTTTGTCACGACGACTAACGAGCAGGGCTACTACGCGTTCTTGGCGGTACCACCCGGGCAATACTTGCTCGAAGTCTCCAAACCGGGCTTCCGCACGGTGCTGAGCGAGCCGTTTGTCGTCAGCGTGGGGCAGACGGTCGCCATGGATTTCACGTTGGAACTAGGCCCGGTTGAGGAAGTTGTCAGTGTGGAGGCAGCTGGCAGTGACCTTCAGGCTGCCACAGCAGAGGTGGGCGGCGTCGTCAGCCAGAAGCAGGTTGCGGACCTGCCCGTGCGTGGCCGGAATTTCACGCGGCTGCTCTTGCTCATCGCCGGCGTGGCTCCGGTTCATCCGGCGCCAGAACGCAAACTTGAAACGCAGGGGTTGAGCGAAGTGTTGTTCGCCGCCATTAGTGGCCAGTCCCATTGGGCCAATAACTTTTTCGTCGACGGAACCAACAACACTGGAATGTTCGCCAGTACTTACGCCGTCGCTCCGATTCTGGACACCGTAGCCGAGCTCAAGATCCAAACCCATAACGACAAAGCGGAATTCGGACTGGCCACGGGGGCAACGGTGAACGTGTTGACGCACTCTGGCACGAACAACTTCCGGGGGAGCGCATGGGAGTTCATTCGAAACGACATTTTGGAGGCGCGGAACTTCTTTCGGCCCGAGCGGACGCCCTTGCGCCAGCACCTGTACGGTGGCACTTTGGGTGGCCCAGTCCTGCCGAGCAAGACGTTTTTCTTCGTGGCAGTCCAAGGCCTGGCTCGCCGGACGCCCGCCAGCCGGCTCTACCGAGTCCCGACTGAACGCAACCTCGCTGGCGACCTGAGTGACTGGCCCTTTGCGATCTACGATCCCTTTAGCACACGGCCTGACCCCCAGACTCCGGGCAGATTTGTCCGCGATCCTTTCCCCGCTAACCAGATCCCGCCTAGTCGCTTGGACCGAGGAATGTTGGAATACGCTCGCTGGACCATTCCCCAGGCCGTGGCCACCGGGGTGGCTGGCTTCAACCAGCTCGATTTGTCGCCCCTGCGGCGGGACCAAATCGAATTCTCGGGGCGAGTGGACCACGCCTTGACCCGTAGGAACCTTTTTTGGCTTCGAGGTGCGGGATCGATCTCCAATCTCGACGGTTCTGGCGGCCGCCAGACCTTGCGCCAGTTCGACGACCTCAACACCATGAGCATCGGTCTGGGCTACACGCGCATCTTGAGCCCGGTGACGTTGTTCCAGTTCGTTTTCAGCCACACGGCCGTGGAGCGGGATCGGGGGCGGTTCTTCGTGGGGATTCCGCGCGATTTTGTGGAACGCGTAGGCCTGGATCGCCCTTCGTTACAGTTCCGCAGTGGGCTGGCGATATTGCCGGATTTCCAGGTAGCCCAGTTCTTTTCTGGAGGCGAGCTGCACGAGTACGGGTTGCCTAGCCAGATCCGTCAAGTCTCGCTGAGCGGCTCGCGGCTCAAAGGCCGGCACACGTGGAAATTTGGTTGGGAATGGACTGCCTTGGAGTCTCGGCAGATTCTGAACGAGCATGGTTGGACATTCGACAGCGAGTCCACGGCTGATCCCCGACATCCAGGCAGGACTGGGAGCCCGCTAGCCTCCTGGTTGCTGGACGTACCCGAGCGCCTCGAGCGCCGCGACTATTTGAAGCGTGTGCACGCGGGCTGGATCGCTAGTTTTTACGTGCAAGATTCGTGGAAGCTGACGCCGCGGCTGATGTTGAACCTAGGATTGCGCTACGACTACACGCGGATGCCTAAAGTGGGCAGCCGGGCTGATGGCACGATTTACACCGGTAACCTGGACCTCATCCGTGGTGTCTACTGGTTGCAAGCGGTGCCTCCGGCCTGCTCTCTGAGTTTTACAGCGCCGTGCATACCTACCTACGACGGCAGTCTCCCAGCCGGCGTCTTGCTCGCTTCGTGGGGCGGGCTTCTCCGTGACTTCGGGGACAACTGGCAGCCTCGCGTTGGCCTGGCCTACCGGTTGGGGCCCCGAACCGCGTTGCGAGGCTCGTTTGGGGTCTTTTTTGACAGTTGGCCAGGCGTTCTACACGCGGTGCAGAACCTGGGTCACAGTTGGCCGGACGTGGGTCAAGTGGAGGCCTCTGGACTGAATCGCCCGACCTCCCAAAGCTGGGTGCCTACTGTCTCGGCAAAAGGCCCTTTTCCGCGTCCCAGATTGCCGGCCGCCGTGCCCTTTGTTCAGGGTGGGTGGTTCCGCGATCCCTGGTTTCGCAATACCTATTCCCTGCAATGGAGCCTTGGCTTGCAGCGCGAGCTGTCTCGATCCCTCACATTGTCGGTGGCTTACGTGGGGGCCGGCAACCGAAGGCTACCGCTGGGCGGCTACTATAACGTTGCCCGAACCCCTGGACCAGGCGATCCAGCCTTACGCCGCCCCTACCCGCACATCGTCGCAACCTATTTCGAACGCAGCTGGGGGCGCGGGCATTATCAAGGGCTCCACGTGCAACTCCGGCGCCGTCTCAGCCAAGGCTTAACTTTCACGGCCAGCTATACCTGGTCGAAGACCATCGACTTGGGTTGCAGTGGATACGCCCACGAAGCTTGCGCGATCCAAGACCCGTATACTTTTAACTCCGATCGAGGCGTAGCTGCCACGGATCTACCCCACGTGCTAACGCTTTCCTGGGTTTGGGAACTCCCGTTCGGCGGCAAGGGAGGTATGCGAACGGGAAACCCGCTGGTGGACCGCTTGATGAGCGGATGGCAGCTCAATGGGGTGGCGCTGTTTCGCTCCGGGCAACCCTTTACAGTCTTCGTCGAGGGGGACGGCGCCAACACCGGGAACCGGAGCGGGTACTTGAGACCCGACGTGCTGGGTTCGCCTGCGCTCGCTGCGCCTCAGCCAGAGCGGTGGTTCCGAACTGAGATGTTCGTCCCGCCCGCTCCCTATCGTTTCGGCAACGCAGGACGCAATATTCTGCGTGGTGACGGACGAGCCACCTTCGACTTGTCGGTGTTCCGCAACTTCGACTTGCCGTGGCGGGACCACATGCGCCTGCAGCTGCGTGTCGAACTCTATAACGCCTTCAATACGCCGCAGTTCGAACTGCCCGTGGCGAACCTGAGCGATCCGCAATTCGGGCGCGTCGTGGCGGCGACTGAAGAACGCCAGGCGCAGCTAGGTGTCCGGTGGGTCTTCTAGAGTCGGGGCGGAAAGGAGGGCCGGTGAAGCCAAATCCTTCTCGTAACGTACCTATGCGGGGGTGGCTGGTTGGGCGCGATGCGTTCGGAGTCAGCTGTGCCGCTCCTAGAAGCTCAAACCGGCGCGCAGGGGGAGGGACCACGATATGGAGATGGCTGGACTTCTGCTCGTTGTTCCTCGGACTGGCGTTGTGCTCTCTCGCAGAGTCGCCGGCAATCGACTTTATCCACGTTTCGGACACGCACCTGATGGATCTCCGAGGTGTTCATCCCAGGCTCGTCGAAGCCCGTAAACATTACGCGCCGGCCACCGATGCCTTCCGTCAGTTTTTGACTCACCAGCTCCGAACCTTACGCCCACGCCCATCGTTCGTGATCCACACGGGGGACGTGGTGGACGCGTTCGGATTTGAAGCCGCCGGCTCGGGCTCCGTCCGCTCGCAAGTCGAGATGGCGCGCAGGTTGCTCTCGCGAAGCCCGGTGCCGCTGTTCGTTGCCCTGGGAAATCACGATCTTCAGCTTTACCGGCCTGGCGAGCTGGCTCTTGCAGTAGCGGACCAGTCCGTTGCCGGTTTGGCACGGGCTCGATGGATCCGCGCTTTCGATTGCTTTCAGGACGGTACTTACTACGCGTTCCAACATAGGGTTGGGGCACGAATTTATCAATTCGTGGTCCTTGACAACGGGTATCGGGGGGCTGGTCAGCGAGGCTTAGCCGCAGGAGGGAGTACCGCCTGGTTGGCTGCAGAACAGCTGCACTGGTTGGCGCAGTTAATGGCAGCTTGTAAGGACCACATTGTGGTCGTTGCTCTCCACATTCCCTTAGGCGAGGACGCCGGGTCCCGGCCAGTGCGGGATACGTTGGCCAAGTGCCCCGGAGTAGCACTTGTCCTGGCGGGTCACATTCACAGCGAGGCACTGGAACCTATACGGATCGGCGGGCGACAAGTGCTGCAAGTCCGTTCCGGTGCGTTTGCTCTGAGCCCAAGCAACTGGCGTCGAATACGACTGAGCGACCGGCATATTGAATTGTTCGAGGTTGGCAATCCGGGACGGGTGATCCGCACTTTGGAACTTACACCTGCAGGGACGGGGGTCGTAAAGGCCCAGGGGCACTGAACCCGGGCTCTCGAATCGCACCCCGGCGGTAAACCGCTGCCAGTCGTTCTCGTCGGCTCAAGGCAAGGAGAAATAACTGTGCGGCGCGCTAACTGTACAGCGCGCCGGGTGTGACCTTACGCGGGTAGAAGTTGTCTCGGCTACGATTGTGGGTGCGTATTTCGTTGACCTGGCGCTTTTTGGGCTGAGCCGGACCGGCACCCCAGCTAGGGCCGAATGGGGCGTTTTTGGGAATTCCACCCACTGGGGCTTCTAGGCTGTTCGGTGGTAGACTGGCGGGATCCCTTAGATCGCCGTGGGAGTCAGGCACCAAGCTGAAATTTCCGTGTGCCAACGGCCAGCTCGGAAGTTCACTCCGGAGAGGTTGGTCCGGTTCATTGCATGGCACTATCGTCCGCCCTGTCCCAGTCCATAGCCTCACAGGAAGCCGCCGCGAGTCTACTTGCGGTCGGATGCAATGGGTGTAGCTATGAAGCGGGCAAGATCGGAGGCAAAAACCGCGTTGGAAGCTGCGGGAATTCCAGCCAGGGGAGTATGGGGTTGGACTATGGGCGACCACACGCCAGGACACGCTCCAGCCGACAATCGCCAGGCCAGGTACCACGCACTGGGTACGAATTCGCACCGGTAATCAACTGCTCCGGGAGTTACGGCCAACGATGGTTATAGTTAGGATTTACGATTTAAAAACGCCCTAAACTGGCTCGGTGTCGGCCTCGAGCCAGGCTTCGCTGGGTTCTCCGAACCAGGAACCTACGTCGTGAAATTTCGCGTGCGCCGGGTCGAAGCCTCGGGCAACCCGGG